>DASTDR010000366.1:0-11906 GCA_035710265.1 Gemmatimonadales bacterium
CTGAGCCACTCCGTCCGCGCGGCAAGATCGTCCGGGCAATTCTGCTGTTGGCGGCCGGCGGATACGCGATCGTGAATCCGGCGCGCACGGCGGACGTGCTCGTCGCGCTCACGGGACTGCTGCTCGTGTATATGGGCCTGCGTGACGTCTTCCGGCTCGTGCTCGCGCGCACGCATGGTCTCGGGAGCGCGGTCCCCACAGCTCGGTCCGACGCACGGGCGTGGCGAGTGCTCGCCGCCGTTGCTGGCGTGCTGGTGCTGGCATTGGGCGGGACGGCCCTGCTCGTGTTCCGCGCGCCCGCCGCGCCGCTCGAGTCCACGGGGGTGGCGAGTACGTGCAACGGCGCTGCGCGCCTCTGCACCCGTCGTCTGAACCAAGTCGTGTTCGCCGGGGCGCACAATGCGATGTCGAACGCGGAAGTCGCCGGCTGGCTGTTCCCGCACCACAACCACGGAATTCCGCGTCAGCTCGAAGACGGTGTGCGGGCCCTGCTCATCGACGTGCACTACGGCGTTCCGGCGGGCGAACATGTGATCACCGACTTCGATCGCGAAGGGGGCTCCATAGACAAGATCCAGGGAGCCCTCGGACCGGAAGCCACCCAAGCGGCCCTCCGCATCCGCAACCGCTTCCTCGGCCGGGAAACCGGTCCGTCCGGCATTTACTTCTGCCACGGATTCTGCGAGCTCGGCGCGTATCCCGTCGGGCCGACGCTGCAAGCCGTGCGCGAGTTCATGGTGGCCAATCCGGGCGAAGTCGTCGTCCTCGTGATCGAGGACTACATCCCGCCGCAGGAGATCGCGCAGCTGTTTCAGGACGCCGGCCTGCTTGACCTGATCTATACCGGATCGCTCACCAATCCGGTGCCGACCCTGCGCGAGCTCGTCGATTGGGGACAGCGGCTGGTCGTTTTCATTGAGTCAGGCAAGCCCGGGGTGCCCTGGCTGCGTCCCGCGTGGGAATCGATGCAGGAGACGCCCTACACGTTCCACAAGCCGGAGGATTTTTCGTGCCGGCCCAACCGCGGTCCGGCTACGGCGCCGTTTTTCCAGATCAACAACTGGATCGAGACGACGCCGGCCCCCCGGCCCTCGAATGCCGAAATCGTAAACAGCTACCCCGCATTGCTGGCGCGCGCGCGCGCGTGCCGCGAGCAGCGCGGGCAGTTGCCGAACATCCTCGCCGTCGACTTCTACGATGTTGGAGATCTGTTCCGGGTCGTTCGCACGCTCAACGGCTTGGATCGGGCCGCGCGCCCACGCACCACCCAGTGACCATCCCGAGTACCGTGTCTGCCGCGCTCGCGGCCGATCTGAAGCCGCGCGACGATGAGCTCGACCTCTACGGCCTGACCCATCAAGGCTTGGTGCGGCGGGAAAACCAGGACCACTTTCTCATCGGCACGCTGCATCGCGAGCTCGCGGTGCATGGGACGAGCCTCCCCGCGATGGACCACCTCGTTCTGCGCGGCGACCGCTTTGCGACTTTCGCGGTCGTGGCGGACGGGGTTGGCGGCGTCGTGGGCGGGGCGGCGGCGAGCCGGCGCGCGGTCGAGACGATTGCGAGTTATGTCCAGTACACGCTGCGCTGTTTTGCGACCGCCGATCCCGGGCATGAGTCCGCCTTCATCGAGGCGCTGCGCGTCGCAGCCCTCGACGCCGATTCGGCCGTGCGGGCCTTGCGCACCGATGATTGGGACGAGCGGGGCGGGGGCCCGGCCACAACGATGACCCTCGCCATTGGTGTATGGCCGAGGGCGTACGTGCTGCAGGTCGGCGACAGCCGCTGCTATCAGTTCGACGATGGGGGATTGCACCGCGTCACCCGCGATCAGACCCTGGCGCAGGATCTTCTCGACCGTGGTGATCTGCGGGCGAGCGAGGCGCTGCGCTCACCGCTCCAGCACGTGCTGACGAGCGCGCTGGGCGGCCGGACCGCCGCTCCCGTCGTGAACGCGTTGAATCTGCAACGGAATACCGTGTTCCTACTGTGCTCGGACGGACTTACCCGGCACGTCTCGGACGCGGAGCTCGCCGACTGTCTCGGCAACCTGAGTTCCGCGCAGCAGGCGTGCAACGATCTCCTGCGCCTCGCGCTGGAACGTGGCGGGCACGACAACATCACGATCGTGATCGGCCGCGCGCGACGCTGAGAGGCTCAAACGGCCTAGAGGAGCGCGACGAGCCCGAGCCGCACGCTCTGTAAGGAACCGGCCTGGCTAGCGTGCCTCGAGGATGTTCCTGATCGCCGCAAACAGCGTCGAGGCATCGACCGGTTTGCGCAGGACGACCGATTCCGATGATGTCTTCACATCGTCACGGCCCGTGATGATGACGATTGGGAGATCGACGCCCTGTTGGCGTAACCAGTCGTCGGCATCCAGGCCTTCGCAATCGGGCAGCTGCAGATCGAGCACGACGCAGTCAGGCCGGTGCTCGGCCAGCGAGTCGAGCAGATCGTGCGCCGCGGCGAACTCGCGCGCGTTCAACCCGTGGGCGCGGCACAACCGGCCGAGCGCAACGCGGACGGATCGTTCATCGTCCACGATGGCGATGAGAGGCGTGGAATCCGGCATTCAGGAGACGGTGCGCAGCACGAGATGAAAGGTTGCGCCTCGATGTTCGTTGTTCTCCCCCCACAGACGTCCGCCATGCGTCGTCACGATCGAGCGCCCGACCGCGAGCCCCAGTCCCAGTCCCGTTTCCTTGGTGGTGAAGAACGGCTCGAACATGCGCTCCTGCGCGCCGAGCGGAAGTCCGTCGCCCCGATCCTCGATCGTCAGCTCGACGGATCCGTCGAGGCGTGCGATCTGCAGTCGGAGGACACGCTCCCCGATGGGCGTGTGCGCCATCGATTCGCACGCGTTCAAGATCAGGTTGAGAATCACTTGGATGAGCTGCACCGAATCGCCCCAAACGCGCGGGATGCTGCCGTCAACTTTGGTGTACGCAACAACGCCGTGCCGGTCGAGCATCCCGCGCGTCAATGCCAGCGCGTCTCGAACCACCACATCCAGCGCGAGCTGCTCGAAGTGCGGCTCGCGCTCCTGCAGGAACGACCGCACGCGCGTGATGACGTCGGCGGCGTACCGGTCCTGCCGTGCGATGTCCTCGAGGATGGCCCGCAGCTCAGCCGGGTTCGCGCCTTTGCCAAGCATGGCGGTCGCGGCTTCTGCATTCGCCAGGATCGACGTCAGCGGTTGCCGGAGCTCGTGCGCCAGCGCGCCCGAGAGCTCGCCGGCGGTCGCCACGCGCGTCGCGTGAGCCAGGTGCTGGCGCAAGGTCAGCGTGGCGGCATCGGCCTGCTCGCGCTCCTGGATGACGGCCGCCATGAGCAGAATCGGCGTGGAGATGGTGATCCAGAACAGCTGCAGGGACAGGACCCTGGTAGCGTCGGAGAACAGCACGAATGGTCCCAGTTGACCCGCCGTTCCCCACGCTGACAGTGCCGCGATGCCGAGGAGCGCGGTGCTCGCGCCGAGCGGCCCGAGCCGCACGGCCGCCCAGAGCAGCGGCGGAAAGATCAGCAGCAGCAGCGCGGGATAGCGTGCGACCTCGGGGCCTGTGCCGAACGCGACAACGCCCACCGTCAGCAGAAAGAGGAGGATGGCCGCTGTTTCCAGGACGCTCCGAGCGCTCGGGTGCCGGAGCGGACGCACGCCAGACGACGCCCAGAGCACGATCGCCGGCGTGACCAGCAGCGTGGCGGTGGCATTCGAGAGCGCCACGCGCAGCCAGGCCACGGGGAACCGGTAGTCCGGTTCGAGACCGGCTATCGCGCGTACGACGACCGGGGTCCCGAGCGCGAACAGCATGGGCAGGAGGAAAGCGACCGCGGTATACACGAGGACCTGACGACGGCTCGCGAATGTCAGCGGGAGACTCCCGAAGCGCCGCAGCGCGAACGCCATCGTGAGTGTCAGCGCGCCGTTGATGCCGATTTGCCACGCTACCCGCCAGGCCGGCGACTCCGGAAGGATCGCCGCGACGTGGGCCAGCGCCGTGACCGCATACACGAGCCTCCAGCGCGAGGGTGGCGTGAGCAGCAAGGCCGACAATAGCACGCCATTCGCGATCCATACGACGCCGATCAGCGAATTCTGGAACCGAAAGCTCAGTCCCAGGCGGGCGGCGAGGTAATAGCCGACTGCCAACGCCAGCAGCCAGCCGGCGACCGAAGCCCGTGGAGGAGATGACAAGGAACGCAGAATCGACAACGACCGACAACGTTGCGCAAGAATCGGCGTCTTGTGTTGTCCTAAAGTTCGATGCCGCGCGCCGATGTCAGGCGGACCTTACGCGGTTGCACCGACCCCGAGGTTGTTGTGCGTGTCCCCTTGCTGGTTTGCGCCGCTACCCTTGCCGTCGGCACACTCGCGGCCCAAACCCGCGATTCGAGCTTTCGAGCCATCTCATTCGGGTACTTCGCGACGCTGGGCACGAACTGGCAAATCGAAGCGGTCGAGATCGGCTATGTATTTCGCAAGCCGCGCGGGGCGCTCCCCGCGATCGCCGTGTCCACGCGTTGGGGAGCGTTCATTGATCAAAGCACCTTTCTGAGCAACACCCGCGGCATGGTGTTCGCGGCCACCGTGTCGGCGCGGACGCGCATGATCCAGGTCGGACAGCTCGGCAGTGAAGATCACTCCTCGCCGATTGGCATCGATCTCACCATGGAAGCAGCGGGATACGTGGCGGCGGCGTCGCCGTTCTGGCAGGGATCGCGCTGGGGCGCGGTGTCGATGCTCCCGTCGTTGCGGATCGGCCCGGGCGCTCTCACGGTGGGACCGACGCTGTTCCTCGCCGGTCCGAAGCAGAAGCCGGCGATGCGAGGTGTCCTGGCCCTGCGCGGCGAAGCGTCCTTGTCGCGCCCCAAAAAGCGCTAAGCGCGCGGCCGGCGCCGCCGCTCGTGATTTGTTCGAAACAGGGACGCGACGGCGACGACCGTCGGCGCCGACTCTCCTTGCCGCGACAGGAGATCGATTCCGAACGGCAGACTGAATCCCGCGATGCGCGCGGCGGCGGTCCCGGCGGGCGCCCGCTGCTGATGTGACTGGAACCCGAGCGTCCAACCCTTTCCCTGCGCCACGAGCGCCCACGCCGTGTGCATTGCATCATAGGTCGCCTCCGTCCTGGGACGAAGGCCGAGTCGGGCCAGCGCCGCAAACACCCGATCGTAGAACTCCGGCTGGTAGGCCCGGTCCATGAATAGAAAGGGAATGTCGGCAAGCTGCCGCGCTTCGATGGTCTGCACCCGCGCGAGCGGATGATGTGGCGCGAGCAGCGCGCATTCCAGAGGATCCTCGAGTAGATGCTCGGCGGCGATCCGGTCATCGGGCGAGCCGGTGGGAGCGGGCAGCGCGTGCGCTAGTCCGAGGTCCATCGTCGCGCTCAAGAGGGCCAGCCGCTGCTCGGCGCTCGGAATCTCGTCCACGATCACCTGCAGGTTGGGATACAGCTCGGCGCAACGTTGCGTCACGCGCGCGATCAGGGCACTCGCCGCCGCCGTCGCCACCGTGCCGACCATGCAGCGGCCTTCCACCGAGCGCTTGACCCGGTCGACTTCGCGCGCGAGCCGTTCGGCGGATGCCAGCAGGGCGGGGGCGTCGCCCGCGAGCGACACGCCGGCGGGGGTCAAGGTGACGCCGCGCGCCGAGCGCTCGAACAGGGTGAGCCCGACGGCCTGTTCCAACGCGCGGAGTTGGCGAGAGAGCGCGGGCTGTGACATGCCGAGCCGGCGCGCGGCCCGGCTAATGCTTGGCGTCGTCGTAACGCTGAGCAGCTCTCGCAGGTGCCGCAGCTGCAAATCGGATGGGACGGAGCCGACCGGTCGAGGCGCACGGTACGCGCGCGCACGGGCGGGCGAGGGCGAAGGCGAGTGCGGGAGGACGGGCGGGGGCGGGGGCGGGGGCGGCGAGGGGGGCGCGGAAACTCCAGGCACGCGCACGCGTGAGTCGGGATAATCCGCCGCGATCTCGCGCAGGCGCCGAACCACGGTCTGGAGCAACGCCCGCCGGTCGTCGCGCCGCCACACGACGATCATGTCCACGGCCACGGCCAGTCCGTTGAGGGCCAGCACCGCGGTACCTTCCGGCGGCACACTCGCGCGCGACCGCGTGATCAAGGTCCAGCCGCGTTGCGTCGCCACGGCGACATGGGCCGTCCGCACGTCTCCTTCCAACGCGATGATCGGAGAGCGCAATCCGGCGGCCCGTAATGCGCTTCCGACGCGCTCGCCCGCCTGCTCTGCCGCGCTGCCGCGGGCGAATACGAAGGGCAGCACGCCGAGCTCGGCCAGAGACACGGACCGTCGCCCGGCGAGCGCGTGATCGACGGGAACGATGACGCGGTCGAGCTGCTCACCCCACAGCGGCTCGGCGACGAGCACGGGGGGCAGGGCGCTGTCGGAGCACACCGCGAGATCGGCTTTCCCCGCGGCCACGGCCTCGGCGGCTGTGGGCTGTTCGAAATCCTGCACCACCAGCGTGAGCTCGGGATAGTCGCGCCGCAACGAATCCTGCGCTTCGACGGGCAGGCCGCGCGCCACGGCCGCTCGCGTCGCCGCGAGCACGACGCGCCCGCGCCGTCCCGCCGCGGTCGCTTCGGCACGGTCGATGGCGGCGCCGACCTCGTGCAGCAGCTGGCGGCCGCCGCCGGCGAAAACGGCCCCGGCGGGCGTCAGCGCGACGCCCTTGGCGTGGCGTGTGAGCAGTGACACGCCGAGCTCGCGCTCCAGCGCATGAATGCGGCGCGACAGCGCCGGTTGCGCCAGATGCACGTGCCGGGCGGCGCGACTCAGACTCTGGGTCTGCGCCACGGCGTCAAAGCTTCGTATCGCCTTCAACTCCATGCAGCCCTCGCATGGGAACCGGATGCAGTCGGTATTTGCCGCGCCCCCCGCGCCAACGCTATTTGCCCAAAGGATCTATGGCCCCCGACAAACGAACTCCCACCCCGCCGACCAACGGCGATACATCGTTGCTGCTGCCGGGTCACGGCGAGCTGGTCCTGGTCGTGGATGACGACCTCAAGCTCCTCCAGGCCCTGGCGCGGATGCTGAAGAGCCTCGGATTCCAGGTCGTCACGGCATCGGACGGCGAAGACGCGCTCGCCGTCGTGGAAGGGCTGCGTACGCCCATTGATGCCGTCCTGGTAGACGTTGTGATGCCGCGACTCGATGGGCCGGGCTTCGTGCAGCGGTTGGCGCATCGCGGGTTGCATCCTGCGGTCATTTATATGAGCGGGTATGAGGACGCCGAGCACTTGAAGCGTGTGCTGGACCTGCCCAACACACCGCTGCTCCACAAACCGTTTACGCTGCATGCACTCGTGGTGGTGTTGCGCAATCTGCTGGATCGGAAGCGGTAAGCACTGCAGCAGGAAGGGTGAGCGCTGCCGGGGAATCACTCCCGCCGTCCGGTGACAGCATTTCGCTGCCGCCGCAATGACCCCCGGACAGCGCTCACCCACAAATCTCCCCGGGCCAGGGTGTCAACCGCCGTTAGACCTTGGTGCTATGCTCAAAAAGCGAATCGGTAGTTCAGCATCAAGAATCCAGAGGTCCGGCCGATCAAACCGATCTCGGCGCGAAGTCCCCAGTTGCGCCGGTAGTCGAAGGTCCCGCCCACCAGCAGATTCCAGGGATCCGCCACTTTTTTGTTCAGCGTGTAATTGACGACCGTTGTATCAAGCGCGCCGGACAGCCGCTGCACGAAATTATCGACGAGCGCCTGCTGGGGAGGAGTGAGGCCCTGATACCAGGACGTGGTATCGTAGCCGGCGAGCAGAGAGTCGAGTCCCGGGGGAACCACGTCGGCCAGGTTGATCGATCCCACGGTTTCATTTTTCATGGTCTGCAGCATCGTGCCCACCCAAAACGTCCCGCGCATGCGCTGCGAGCGCGCCCCCACGCGGAATCCCCGGCCGATGCGCGTGCTGAACACATTCACCGGCACGGGTGCGCTGAGCAGGCTCGACGATGCCCACTGATGATTCCAGTCGAGGACGACGAAATTGCGCCGGAATCCGAACGCGCCGGTCAGCCCGATGCCGAAGTTTTCGCCCTGGAAGTCGGCCGTCGTCGAGAATTCGACCGGTTCCACGATATGCACGGTGGTCTGTCCCGGTCCCGTCCCCGCGATCCCGTACACATTGAGGAAGGGAAACACCCAGAGATCCGCGCGCACGTTCCAGTTCGTGAGCTGCGCTTTGGCCTCCCTGAACTGAATGAATGTCGCGGGCTCGGCCGGGGCGTTGAATCCGAGCCCGAGGTTGGAGATCACGACGCCCTGACTCGCGGTGAAGACCCCCACGTTCAATCCGAAGGGTGCCGGCAGATCGAATCCGCGCTCGATCGCTTTGCGGCCCCAGATCGGAAAGATCTGGTCGTACTGGGCGAGGATACTGTCGCGCTCGGCCTGCGTGAGCGCGAGATCGGGGTTCTGCGCGGCGAGCTGGAGCGGCGCGATGAGGACGAGGAGCCCGAAGCGAGATCGTTTCATTTGTCGGACCCGGCCTGGCGCGGGCCGCCAATGGGTAGCCCGAAGCCGATGCCGATCGTGTCGTTGCGTCCCGGCGCATCGGACAGCGCGTCGCCGAACGCGTGGTACCAGACGGCCCGGATCCGCATGCTGTGCAGCCCCATCCCGGGCGCAAGAAAGAATTCCGCAACGGCACTGACGCCGGTATCCCAGTGGTTCACGCGGGACCACAGCCCCACCGTGTAGGATAGATCGTCCTCGCGCGAGACCGTCCCGGTGTAGCGATCCTCCGCGCGCACGATGTAGCCGATCTGCGGTCCAAGCCCGAGGCCCACACGGTGCGTTCTCAGCTTGAGCAGAATCGGAATCGTCACATAGCCCAGCGTGCGCGTGACCGAGACGTTGGTCGCGCCCGCGAACGCGCTGTCAATGTCGGGAACGCCGGTCGGCGCGAACGGCAGCGCGCGCGCGCCTGCCGGCGACTTGAAGGTGAACTCCGGCTGAATCGAGAACCGCTCGCTCAGTTTCACCTCGAGGAAACCGCCAAGATCCCACGAGCGGAGCCGGGCCGCGCTCGACAGGCCTGACAGGGTTGTGCCGACCACGTCGAACTTGATTCCGCCTTGTACGCGTTCCGACGCGAACTTGTCACCGAACAGGAGGACGAGCAGCGCTTGCGCCGATAGTGCAGAGGCTGGCAGCACGGTGAGCAATGTCGCGAGGGCCGCCGAGCCGATCGGAGGAAGCAGGGACGGGGTCACGCCTTCCGAACGACGCAGCGAAAACCGATGTCGCTCGCCGACGCGGCGGCCGGCTTCGCCAGCCGGGCCGCCGGCCGGTAGCGCAGGGAGTGGTTCGGTGCGCAGAGGTGCGAGCCGCCTTTCAGCACCTTCCGCGGAATCCGCAGCGCCGGTTCGCGCGGATCGTAGCTGTCGTGCTCGCGCCCGCCGCGCGGGTTCTTGGGAATGCCGCAGGCAGTGGCGGCATCGGGAGGATGCTTCGCGTACCAGTCGCTGGTCCATTCCCACACGTTGCCGATCATGTCGTACAGCGCGTAGCCGTTGGGCGGAAACGCCGTGACCGGGGAGGTGCGCTCGTATCCGTCCTGGCGCAGGTTCTGGTGCGGAAATGCGCCCTGCCAGGTGTTGGCCAGGTAGCGCGCGCACGGCTGGAACACGTTGCCCCACGCGAACTCGGCGCCCTCGAACCCGCCGCGCGCGGCGAACTCCCACTCAGCTTCCGTGGGCAGGCTCTTGCCGGCCCAGCAGGCGTACACCTCGGCATCGCGATACGCGACGTGCACGACCGGATGGTCGTCGTAACCTTCGATGCAGCTGTGCGGACCCGACGGATGGCGCCAATCGGCCCCCGGACGCCGCACCCACCATTGGGTCCAGTCGCGCAGATCCACCGGTTTCTTGGGCTGCGTGAAAACCAGGGAGCCGTTCTGCGCTGACTGTTCCGCTACCGTGATGTATCCGGTTTCTTCGACGAACCGCCGGAACTGGCGATTCGTGACTGGGGTGCGGTCCATCCAGAATCCATCGACGCTGACACGGTGAGCGGGCGCCTCCTCGGGATAGTGCCGGTCGGATCCCATGCGGAACGTGCCGCCGGGAATCCAGATCAGGTCGAGGGATGGCTCGGCGAGCGACGACGCAACGCGCTGCGGGGCGGCTCCGCTGTGCATGCCTCAACTATGTCGCGTGGAGCGGTGCCCTCTATCGCACCTTAGTGCATACCGCGCGGGCGTGGCTTTGCGGATGGCTGACGCGCTGACAGCATGCGATTGATGGCATCGAGCAGCTCCGTCTCCTCGAACGGCTTGCGCAAGAAGGCCTGGCCGGTCGCCTCGACCCGTTCCCGCAGCGCCGCATCATCGTGCGCCGTGATGAACACGATCGGGAAGCGCAGGCCGCTGTCGGTGAGATAGGTCTCGAGATCGAAGCCGCTCATTCCCTCGAAGTGCACATCGAGCACGAGGCAGTGCAGGGTCCACGCCTGATGGGTTTCGAGAAACAGCTCGGTGGAGGCGAACGGAACGACGACAAACTCGGCCGCGCGCAGCAGGCGTACGAGTGACTTCAGGACCGATGGATCGTCGTCGATGACGCCAATCACCGGCCGCTGAGGGAGCGTTGGAGGCGTCATGCCGGTCCCTAAGAGTTGGCAGAGCCATCTTAGGGGTCCGGCTGGCGCGCCACGATGTGACTTTAGGTCAACATCAGCGCGTCGGCGGCGCTTGGGGCGGCCGACTCGTTGCTCTCGACCGCAGGGCCGAGCCGCACCGCCATCCGCACCAGTTCCGCCACCGATCCCGCTTCCATCTTCTTCATGATGCGCGCGCGGTGCACCTTGATCGTGCGCTCGCAGGTACCGAGCCGGCCGGCAATCTGTTTGTTGAGCAATCCGGTCACGACGAGCGCGAACACCTGCCGCTCGCGTGGCGTCAGCCGTCCCAGCCGCGACTTCAGCGAGTTCATGACCGCATCGACACGGCGGCACTCGACGTCCTGCGACAGGCCGCGGTCGACGGCGGAGAGCAGCTCGTCCTCGTCGATCGGCTTGGTGAGGAAATCCACCGCGCCGACTTTCATCGCACGGACGCTCGACGTGACGTCGCCGAAGCCGGTCGAGAACACGATCGGGATCCTGGTCCCCGAGTTGCGCAGCGAAGTCTGCAGGTCGAGCCCGCTGACTCCTGGCATCCGCACGTCCAGGACCAGGCACTGCGGTAAGTCGTCCGGTTGCGCCGTGCGTCCCATGAAGGCACGGGCGGAATCGTAGGTTTGCACCTGATAGCCCGCGGATCGCAGCAGCCGGTCGAGGGATTTCCGTACTGACGGGTCGTCGTCGACGACGTGAACCATGCAGGCGCCGGGTGGATGGTGGCGATCCAGCAGCCGAACGGGCCCGGGTGTCGGATGGCGCGTGTCAGACCGGACGGCATTGCTCACTCTCATGCCTCCTCCTGTTCCGGAGCGATGGGCAACGCGAGATGGAATGTCGCCCCTTGATCGGTGTTGTTGGTGGCCCAGATGGTTCCGCCGTGGGCACTGACGATGGACCGCGCGATGGACAATCCCATACCCAACCCTTCAGGTTTGGTGGAGAAGAACTGCTCGAACAGCCGCTCGGAGCTTTCCGGGCCAATGCCGGTTCCGGCGTCGCGCACCGAGATCACGCACCGCTTCTCCGCGGCATCGGCGCGACTCCGAATGATCATGCGCCGGTCGACGGCCACGGTGTCCTGCATCGCCTCGAATCCGTTCACGATCAGGTTCAGGAGGATTTGCTCGATCTGCACCCGGTCGCAACGCACGGGCGGCAGCGGTGCCTCGAGATCGAGCACCAGCGTGATGCGGCGCAGCAGGCAGTCGCCATGCACGAGGCGCGCCGCGTCGCGGACCACGGTGTTGAGATCGAT
>DASTDR010000367.1:0-6535 GCA_035710265.1 Gemmatimonadales bacterium
GGCGTAGGCCGCAGCGACGTACTTTAGGTCCTCGGCCGCTCCTTCGGGAAGCGGGAAGGGGGAAGCGGGAAGGGTACTGCGGGACCGGGCGGACTCCGGCGTCGGAGCGGGAGTTGGAGCGGTGTACGCTTCCCCCTTCCCACTTCCCCCTTCCCCTCCTGCCAGGCTCCCCGCGACGTCATCGTAGAACCGCTCCTCGCCCTGCAGTAACGAGTCGAGCGTCCGCAGAAACATTCCGGATTCAGCTCCCTGGATGATCCGGTGATCGTAGGTGCTCGTGATCGTGACGATCTTGGCGCCGGCGACATCGCGAATCGTTCCGGTCGCGATGATCGAGCCCTGGCCCTTCATCAGGCGCGGCACAGATGCAACGGTGCCGAGGGTGCCGGGGTTGGTCAGCTGGATCGTGCCACCACTGAAGTCGTCAGGCATGAGACGATTCGTTCGTGCCTTCTCGACCAGTGCCTCGTAGGCGGCATGGAAGGCAGCGAAATCCATTGCCTCGGCGTGCTTGATCACGGGCACGACCAGCGCGCGGCTGCCGTCCTTCTTCTCCACGTCGACCGCCAGGCCAAGCCCGACGCCCCCGGGATCGACGCGGTGCGGCTTGCCGTCGATCTCGTGGAACGCATGCGTCATCACGGGAAAGCGCTTGGCAGCCTGGACGATCGCGTATCCGATCAGGTGCGTGAACGAGATTTTCTTGCCGCTCGGAGCGAGTTGCGCGTTGAGCGCCTTGCGCCGGGTATCGAGCGTGTTAGCTGAGATGTCCCGGAACGAGGTGGCTGTCGGGACCGTGAGGGACTCGGTCATGTTCGCGACTAACCGAGCGGCGGGACCGGATATCGGTGATGCGCCGTGGGGAAGCGGGAGGGGGGAAGCGGGAAGGGTACCGCTCGCGGTCTTCGCGGTCGACGCTTCCCCTTTCCCGCTTCCCGCTTCCCGAACGGGCTCCAGCTGATCGATCGGAATAATCGGGAGCTCCGCCTGTCGGCCGTTACCGAACAGCTCCCGCCACTCCTGGTCCACCGACGCCGGGTCCTGGAGCCACTGCTCGTACATCACCTGTACGAACGCAGCGTTATGGGTACCGAAGACGAATTCGCTCACGGGCACGAAATCTACAACGCCTTGCAGCGCGTGCGTATCTTTCGCAATCCCTACCGGAGGCGACTCATGAAACTGATCACGACGATCGTGCGGCCGGAGCGGCTGCCCGAGGTCAAGGCGGCGCTGTTTCGGGCCGGAATCACAGGGATTACCCTGAGCCGGGTCAGCGGCCACGGTGGGGAACACGAGATCGTGAGTCAGTATCGCGGGACCACGCTCGTCATGGAGTTTCACGAGAAGGTCAAAATCGAGATGGTGTGCTCCGAGCCGTTCGTGCAGCCGTGTATCGACGCAATCCTGTCCGCGGCCCGGACCGGCGAGGTCGGCGACGGCAAGATCTTCGTGCAGGCGATCGAGCGGGTGATCCGGATCCGCACGGGCGAGGAGAACAACAACGCGTTGACCGCGGTCAACGCGGACGAGGTCCAGCAAGCGGCGTTGCGCGCCGCTGACGCCGAATGAGCCAGGCAGCGGCGGGAGCGATTTCCGCCGGGGATACCGCGTGGGTGCTCGTGTCGAGCGCCCTGGTGCTGCTGATGACGGTGGGGCTGGCCTGCTTCTACAGCGGGCTGGTGCGCTCCAAGAACTCCCTGAACACCATGATGATGAGCGTCGTCGCAATGGGCGCGATCGGCGTGCAATGGGTCGTGATCGGCTATTCGCTCGCGTTCGCCCCCGGCTCGGCGTGGCTCGGCGGCCTGCAGTGGGCGCTGTTGCGCGGCGTGGGACTCGAGCCCAATGCGTACGCCGGAACGATTCCCGCGCAGGCGCACGCGGTCTACCAGGCGATGTTCGCGGTGATCACGCCGGCGCTCGTCTCGGGCGCGATCGTCGAGCGGATGCGGTTCCGCGCGTACCTCGCGTTTTTGATTCTGTGGTCCACGCTTGTGTACGCGCCGCTGGCGCACTGGGTGTGGGGCGCCGGTGGGTGGCTCCAGAAGATGGGCGCGCTCGACTTCGCGGGCGGGACCGTGGTGCACGTCAGCGCGGGTGTTTCGGCCCTCGTGGCGGCGTGGTTCCTCGGACCGCGGCGCGATTTCCGCCGCGTGCCGATCTCACCGCACAACGTCCCGCTCGTGCTGATCGGCGCAGGGCTGCTCTGGTTTGGGTGGTTCGGGTTCAACGCGGGATCGGCGCTGGCCGCGAATGGCATCGCGGCGCTCGCGTTCGTGAACACGAACGCGGCGGCGGCCTCGGCGGTGCTCACGTGGGCGCTGCTCGACTCGTTCCGCACGGGAAAAATGACGGCCGTCGGCGCAGCCACGGGCGCCGTGGTGGGACTCGTCGCGATCACACCAGCGGCCGGCTACGTCACCGCCCCGGCGGCGCTCTTGATCGGGGTCATCGGGGCGTTCATCAGCTACTTCGCGATTCAATTCCGTTCGAGAAGCCGGCTCGACGACTCGCTCGACGTGTTCTCGTGCCACGGATTGGCCGGCATTGGCGGTGCGCTGCTGACGGGCGTGTTCGCGTCGAAGGCCGCGAATGCCGCCGGCAACGACGGGCTCTTGTCGGGGAATCCCGGGCAGCTGCTCGTGCAGCTCTATGCGGTGCTGGCGGCGGTCGCGATCGCCGCCGTCGGGACGATCGCCATTCTCGCGTTACTCAAGCTCACGTTCGGGACGCGGGCGCGTATTGCGGACGAGATGCTGGGGCTGGACCTGAGCGAGCATGGTGAAGAAGCGTATTTCGGCGGCGAGGCGGCGCTGGGCGGGAGCGCGCTGGCCCAAGGTGTGATTGTCTCGACCCACGACGAAGCGGAACGCCGAAGGACTTAGGAAACGCGGCGGGTCTTCCTTCTCATGAAGTCCATCAGGATGAACTGGCCTAACGTCATTGTATTCGTGAAATAGGCTTTGCCCCGGCAGATCGCCGAGACCTTCTTCACGAACTCCACCAGGCTGCGGTCGCGCGCGAGCATGAACGTGTTGATCAGAATCCCGCTGCGCCGGCACAACGCGACTTCGCGATAGGTCGCCTGGAGGATGTGCGGGTCCAGGCCCATCGAATTCACGTAGATCCTGCCGTCCGGCTGCGTCAGCGCCGACGGCTTCCCGTCGGTGATCATGATGATCTGGCGCATGTCCTTGCGCTGACCCATCAGAATCCGCCGCGCGAGCTTCAACCCCTCGGTCGTGTTCGTGTGATACGGCCCCACCTGCGCGTGCGCCAGCTGTGCCAGCGGAATCTCCTCGGCCGTGTCGTGGAACAGCACGACACGCAGCGTGTCGCCCGGGAACTGCGTGCGAATCAGATGCGTGAGCGCGAGCGCGACCTTCTTGGCCGGCGTGAACCGATCCTCCACATACAGGATCATCGAGTGCGAGCAGTCGAGCATCAGCACCGTCGCCGATGACGAGCGATACTCGGCCTGGTGCACCATCAGGTCGTCGTACTCGAGATTGATCGGGACGCCCAGCCCTTCGCGCTTGAGCGCGTGCGAGAGCGTCGCGTTGACGTCGAGATTCAGCGTGTCACCGTACTCGTAGCGCTTGCTCGCCGCCTCGGCCTCGACGCCCGTCGCGAGGTGCTCCGTCTCGTGCGCGCCGAAACTCGACTTGCCGATGCTCCCGAGCAGGTATTTCAGTGTGCGGTAACCGAGAAAGTCGATGCCCTTGTCGGTGAGATTGAACTGCACCTGCTGCGCCGCTTCCTTCGCCATCCCGCCGGGTCCGAACACGGGCTGCTGTGCCCCGGGCATCTTGGGCGCCTGCTGCAGATTCAAATAGCCTTCGTCGATCAGTTTCTGCACGATTTGATCGAGCAGGTCGGCGAGCTGTTTCTGGAGCTGGGCGTCCTTCTGCTGATCGCCGGTCGATTCGCCGCGCAGCGCGCCGAGCATCTCCGGCGTGAGCTGGCCTGAATCGATCAGGGCCTGGAGGATCGCCTGGCGCAGCGCGTCGAGCGAGCGGTCGGGGTCTTCCTCCCCGAATTCGCCCCAGAACGGGTGCGAGTACGGGCCGCCCGCGAACCCCGACTGCAACAGGAAATCGGCGAGCTGATCGAGCAGCGCCTGGAGGTTGAGCGTCTCGAGCAACCCCGACACGTAGCGGCTATACGTCGTGTAGCGCATCGATCCCTAATCTAGCACCGATCGCTCAGGCGGTTGTGACGACAAACCCATCGCGCTCCCGCTGCGCGCGCAGGCCGGTGAAATCTGGAATCACGGCAGCGGCGGCGGCGAAGTCTGCGTCAGGGTGCGTGGTGCGAAGCGCAATGACGCGCGCGCCCGCCGCCAGGCCGGCCGCGACGCCGGGCGGCGCATCCTCGAACACCACGCATGATCGGGGATCGACGCCCAGCCGGTGCGCGCCGAGGCGATAACCATCCGGCGCGGGCTTCCCGTGTGACACGTCTTCACTGGTGACGATGACAGCGGGGAGTGGAATCCCGACCGACGCCAGCCGCAGCTCAGCGAGATCCCGGCCGCAGGACGTGACCACGGCCCACCGGTCGGCGGGGAGACCGGCGACGAAGCGGCGCGATCCAGGTACTTCGGCGAGGCCCTCGGTATCGAGCAGCTCCTCGGCGTCAATCCATGCGGCTTCCCGCTCCGGATCGAGGTGCGGCGCGACGATGCGGACCGTGTCGCGGGTGCGGCGTCCGTGCGCCACGCGCAGCAGCGCGTCGGCATCGATGTTCAGGCGCGCGGCCCAGAGGCGGCAGACGCGCTCCACGACGGCGCGCGAGTCCACGAGGACGCCGTCCAGGTCAAACAGAAACGCGGAACACTGGATTTCCATGAGTCCTTAATTTGGTGGCGATGACTATACCTGGCACGGCGCGGCGCTACGGCTTCGGCGCTCTCTCACACCGCAACTTCCAGCTGTTTCTCTTCGGGCAAACCATTTCGCTCACCGGCACCTGGATGCAGTCGGTCGCCCAGGGGTGGCTGGTCCTGCTGCTGACCGACTCGCCGTTCTACGTGGGGCTGGTTTCGGCCCTGGGATCCCTCGGCGTCCTGCTGTTCACGTTGTACGCCGGCGTCATCGCCGACCGCACCGACAAGCGCCGTACGGTGGTCATCACGCAAACGCTCCAGATGCTCCAGGCGTTCGCCCTGGCCGCGCTCGTGTGGAGCGGCAACGTCACGATTGGCTCCGTCATGATCCTGGCGGCGTTTCTGGGGATCGTGAGCGCGTTCGACATTCCCACGCGGCAGTCCTTCATCGTCGAGATGGTTGGCAAGGAAGACCTGATGAGCGCGATTGCGCTCAATACGTCCGTCTTCAATCTCACGCGCGTGCTCGGACCGGTGGCTGCCGGGCTGTTGATCGGTGCGAAGGGCGTCGCGATCTGTTTCTTCCTCAATGGCGTGAGTTATCTCGCCGTCATCGCGGGCCTCCTCGCGATGCGCCTTCCTCCGTGGCGGCGGGCGGCGGCGGCCGCCTCGGCATGGCAAGGATTTCGAGAGGTCCTGGCGTTCCTCCGCAGTGACCGTCGCGTCTCGACGCTCGTCGGATTGACCGCGGTGATGAGCATCTTCGGCTTTCCCTATCTGGTCCTGCTGCCGGTGTTCGCACGCGATGTGCTCGACGTCGGGGCTACGGGTTACGGCGTGATGAGTGCCGCCGTCGGAATCGGCGCAGTGGCCGGGGCGCTCGCCGTCGCAGTGCTGGCCACCCGCATCCGCAAGGGTCGTACGATCATCGTCGCCGGCACGGTTTTCGGCATCATGCTCGCGCTGTTCGCGTCGTCGCGGTTGCTGGGGCTCGCCCTGGTGTCGCTGGCACTGGTCGGCGCGGCCATGATCGTGAACAACGCGCTGACCAACACGCTGCTGCAAACGCTCGTCCCCGACCATCTCCGGGGACGCGTCATGGGTTTTTACTCGTTCATGTTTGTCGGGATGGCGCCGCTCGGCGCCTTTCAGGCGGGCGTGTTTGCGGAACGGCTCGGGACGCCTGTGGCGATCGCGGCCGGCGGAGTCGTCAGCGCGCTGGCGGTCCTCGTCGCTGGATGGCGAGTGCCGGAATTACGGAGCACGTGAAACGGGAAACGTGTTTGCGCAACGTGTCCCGTTTCCCGTTTCCCGTTTCACGTCCAACCGCGTCGCCCCATTTCGCTTGCGATTACCGCCGCCGCCCCCGCAAAACCGAGCCGTTCCGTATTCAACACCAGATCGTATTGCGTGAGATCCTGCCTGTCGCGGCCATAGTGCGTCTTGACGTATTCATCACGTCGCGCGTCGGTTTCCAGAATCGCCTTGTCGGCCTCCGCCGGGCTGACGCCGAGGCGCTCGATCGCCACCTGCTTGCGGAACGGCTTCGAGGCGACGACGTAGACGTGGAGCGCGTTGGGTCGAGTCGCGAGCACGGCCTGCGCGCCGCGGCCCACCAGGATCACGTTGCCCGAGCGCCCCGCCTCGGCGATCACGTGCTCGGTCGTGGAGACCAGGGCGGTCTCGTCCTGCTCGCGCTCGGCC
>DASTDR010000368.1:0-3495 GCA_035710265.1 Gemmatimonadales bacterium
ACCGCTACGACGCCATCGTCAAGGAAGCCTCGTTGCTGCGCGTCGAGGGCAATGCCAACTCCGGGCAGTTCCAGTCGATCAAGTCGCGGCTGGCCGGGATGTCGCCCGCCTACACCGCCGAGCAGATCGCCAAGGGGCAGGCCAAAACCGGCGACCGCACGGCTGGCACCAGCGGTCGGCGCGTCGTCAACGTGGAGCCGCCCTCGAACTCATACCGGACGCATCAGCCGTCGAACTTCCTGCGCATCAGCGTGCCGGCCAACTGGGACCAAGTGAACGCGAGCGCCGGCGGCGTGACCTATGCGCCCGACGGCGGCTTCGTGCAGGGGGACAACGGCGGGTCCGCGTTCACGCACGGCGTCCAGGTGGGCGTGGCGCAGGGCGGCGGCGGCAACCTGCAGCAGGACACGCAGCAGTTGCTCCAGAGCTTCTCGCGGGCGAATCCGGACCTGCGCGCCGCGGGGAACGCCAGACGCGAGACTCTGGGCGGGCGCCAAGGAATCACGACGCCGCTCAGCAACGTATCGGACGTGACCGGCGAGCGCGAATACATCATGCTGTCGACGACGCAGTTGCGCGACGGGAGCCTGTTGTACATCATTGGCGTCGCGCCACAGCCTGAAGCGAAGACCTACGAGAACGCATTCCGACGCGTACGGCAGTCGTTGCAGATCGCCGATTGATAGCGCAGTCATGGTTCATTGCATCAAAGTAGGAGGGAATAATGGCGTTGACCTTCCAACGAAACCTCGGACTGCTGCTTCTTGCGGTTTGGCTGATTCTTTATGGGCTCGCAGGCCTGATCGCGCTCGCGCTGCCGGCTCCACTGATGGCCGTTCTGGCGTTACTCGCGGGCATCCTGATCCTTGCCGGCCGGTAGAAGTTACCGACATGGCCACCTCTGTCAGTCACCATCGTGAAGCGTTACCGGGCCGGTTTTCGCCGCATCCTCGCCTTTCGTGGACTCTGCAACGTACGCGACAGGCGCCGTGTTCACGTCCTCGCGCTCCGCGGCGTCGATGGTGTAACTGGGAGCTGCTTCCCGCATGCACCGGAGAGCAGAGGGGTTGCGTGCGTCGCTAGCATCGCGGGTGACCGAGCTCGACATCGGTGAGCGCAGCGACACACCGTGACCGCGTCACACTTACACCACCGTACCGAACAGCCTGCCCACGGCGGCAGTAAGGCCCATGGCCAGCGCTCCCCAGAAAGCCACGCGCATTGAAGCCTTGCGCACTGGCGCTCCACCCGTGCGCGCCGACACGGCACCAAGCGCGGTGAGACACACCAGTGATGTACCAGCCACCACCGAGACCACGTGTGACGCCGGTGCCACCAACAAGGTGAGCAGTGGCAACACGGCGCCTCCGGCGAAACTTGCGGCCGACGTCAGGCCGGCCTTGCACGGGGCGCGCGCTCACGAGATCGGACACGCCGAGCTCGTCTCGTGAATGCGCACCCAGAGCATCAGGCGCCATCAGTTGCTCCGCGACCTGCGTGGCGAGCTCCGGCGTCAGCCCGCGCGCGACGTAGATCGCCGCCAGTTCCCGTCTCTCGAACTCGGGCTGTGCGGCTAGCTCGTCTCGCTCCCGTGTCACGTCGGCCTGCTCGGTATCGGCCTGCGAGCTGACGGACACGTACTCGCCGGCCGCCATCGACATGGCACCTGCCCACCAATCCAGCAACGCCGGCAAGCAGCATCTCACTGCGTCCGGCATTCGCTGCTGCCACGCCGACGATGAGACTGGCCGTGGAGACGATGCCGTCGTTCGCCCCGAGGACGGCGGCGCGCAGCCAGCCGATCCGCTCGGTGCGGTGTCGCTCCAGATGACTTCGAGGCATAGTCCGCAGCTCAATCCGAGAAGACGCGCTCCGGCCGCAGTGCGGGCGCACTCAATGAGGCCCGTTCCCGCGAAGTTGTCATATCTCCAAGCACGCCGTCGCGCCCGATGTGCCAAGTAATGCATGAACCGTCCCACTGCGGCCGGAGCCGAGGCTCGTGCTGCTCTGCCGCAGCGATCGCGGGATTTCCGGCACCCTGTGGGGGAAATCCGGCGATGCCGCGCTGCACGTCTGAGCCTCGCCCGCATGTGAGGCTGCGACGCTCAGTGCGAAGATGGAGACCCACTGTCGAACTAGTAGATCGATAGCTTCTCGGTCAGGCACACGCGCTGCCCCGTTGGTCGCCTGCCTGGAGGTCGGCCGGTTGAACGCCTGAGAAGAGCGCGAGAGCCACGCGCTCGACCTGTCGTTTGAGATGCTCCAGGTAGCCGCGAACGGCAGTGCGCGAGCGACGGCTGATCACCGGCCGCATGAGCGATCCTTTGAGCCCGCTCGTCCCGTCGATGCGCGATCGCGTGATCGAGAGCAGGTAGAAACCGCGCCGGTCGGCACGGCGCTCGGCGTCGACGAGAAACCGGAGCTCGAGCGTCGTGTGGAAGTAGTGGCTCGCATAGAGCTGCTTGATCGCGATGACATGCGAGACACCCGATGGTCTGGTGGCCAGCGGATAGATGATCACATGGTTGACGCGCACGGTCGGCTTGAGCCCGAAGTCGACCACCGACCAGTAGAAGAAGTCCTCGGCGCCCGAGGGGCGACTGCGCGGGTAGTCGTCCAGATACACCATGAGCTCCGGCACCGGAAGAGGTAGAAGGTGCCCGCTGGTGAGGAGGGCGCGGAACTGCTCGGCGACGGGCAGCGGCGTGCCGCCATCGTCGTAGTAGCCGAGTGCAGCGTTGCCGTTCGCCTGATACGCGCGCACCAGCTCGAGGATCATCTCGCGGGAGAGCTCGTGGGCCTGCGGCGCCGCATTCGGGGATGACCAGTTGACGTGATTCCGGAACCGGGTCATCGCCGCCGTCGAGAGCTTCACGTCGCAGTCGCCGGGACGACACGTCGCCAACGCCGTCACATCCTTCACAGGCAGCGTCAGCGAGGCTAGATCTGCACGGCGCGGAGGAACGCCGAACCGCCCGATTTGGGGGATGCCGGGACCACGCTCGAACCGCTCGATATCAACGAACCGATCGACGAACCGGTCGGCTGGGGCGTCGATGTACACGGCCCCGAAGTGCGCAAGCTCCTGACGGACCGGTGTGTCGAGACTCTTGACAACAGCCTCGCCCGCATCAAGAGCCCGGAGATCGGCCGCCGAGAACCGCTCCTGCCGAAACAGATTGTTCACGAAACCTGACTGAGCGGCTGGCGAAGCGACGGCAACCAGCAGAACCATCCCGAACCCAACACCCAGGAATGCGCGCAGAGCAGGATGGTGGCTGCGATTCACGACGTCCACGGTCCTTCGGCCTCTATCGCGTCTCGATTGTGCGAACGAACTCCCACGACAACGGTCCGCGCGCAGAACGAGAGGCGCCCATCGGCGTGAGTTAAGCTGTTCCCCTGCCGCTGCGCATCGACATGACGTGCCAAAGCCGGCTCGGCGTACGTCGGCTCCGGTGGAACGAGCGATGACACGCGCGAACCACGATCGAA
>DASTDR010000369.1:0-4494 GCA_035710265.1 Gemmatimonadales bacterium
GCTGCGGCTGATAGACACCCATCGTCTTCGTCTGGTCGTCCCGGTGCCGGAGGCCTACACCTCGGAAGTGCCGGCAGGCGCGATGATCGCGTTCTTCGTCGCGGCCCACCCCACGGAGAGCTTCTCAGGGAATGTAGCGCGCGTGGCGCAGGCCGTGGACGTCGGCACGCGAACGATGGCGGTCGAGGTGGACGTGGCGAACACGGACGGGCGCCTCGCCCCGGGCACGTTCTGTCAGGTGCGCTGGCCGGTACGCCGATCGAGGCCCTCGCTGTTCGTGCCGAGCGGCAGCGTTGCGTCAACGACCGACCGGACCTTCGTCATCCGCATCCGCGGCGGCAGGACCGAGTGGGTGGACGTCAAGACAGGACTCACGTCAGGACCTCTGGTGGAGGTCTTCGGAGACTTGAAGGCCGGGGATGAAGTCGCCCGGCGCGGCACCGACGAATTGCGTCCGGGCACTGAAGTGCAGGCGCGTGACAACACGCCCGCCGCCTGATCCAGGGTGAGTTCCAATGAATGATCCTGTCGTCCGGGAGTTCCTGCTTGCGTTCTGGAAGATTCACATCCTCCACCATGCCGAAGAGCAGGGCGTGTACGGGCATTGGATGCTGGAAGAGCTGCATCGACACGGCTATCGCTTGAGCCCGGGCACGCTGTATCCGCTTCTCGCGCGAATGGCTCTCAGGGGATGGCTTCGCTCAACCGAACCCAAGGGCTCGAGAGATGCGCGAGTCTACCGGATTACGCCGGATGGAGCCGACGTACTGAAACGACTTCGGGCCTCGCTCTCGGAGCTTCAGCACGAGGTGGCGCCAGCGGGTGGCGCCTCACGTCGCAGATCATCGAAGCGAGCGGGCGTCGCGCGGGCGCGCCGTCGACGCGCCTCGTGAAATCCAGGGGCCCCGCAGCTCCGGTTCAACTACAGCGAGCTGTACGGACCAGGCTGGCTGGAGGGCCGCGGCTACACCGCCGTCGATTACGCGATGGGCCGTGGAGGCGGCGAAATAGAACCTCGACGCTCGCGCACGCCCGGTGAGGTCGAATCCTCGAATCCCACTCTACCGATTCCCTGTGTACTGCGCCGTTGTGTCCACGGCGCCAATGTAGCTCCGGCTACCAGGCTCCCAGATCTCCCACTCGACATCCCACCGTCCGCTGACTTCATTTCCTGAAATGCGACCAGAGATGTTTTGGCCAAATCTCACGATGTCGCGACGGATTCCGTTCGCACAGACGAAATCGCTGACCCCGAGGCTGGTCGTGCACGAATAGAATCCTGGCACCCCCAACGTCGTGAAACCGTCGCTCTCTGCTCTTGCCGAGAACGTGCAGGCGTAATCGCCCGATGCGCTCTTGAGCGTCACCTCCACGGTGCCGTCCTTCGTAACGGTCGTCAATGAATAGCTCTTCGGCACGCCGATCTCCGATTGCATCGTTTCCCCGACGCAGTCGCCCCCGGATACGGTGGTGAGGCGCACCGTGATATTCCACACATCTGTTGGAACAGGTTGCGCCGGAACCGGTGACGGAACAGAAGGCGGGGACGGGGCAGTCGGACCGCGATCGTCACACCCCGAAACGAGGAACATCGACAGCAGCATGAGAGGCGCAACGATGCCTGTGTTGCGCATGTGGCACCTCCTTTTCGGTGGGCTTGCTAGTGCATATCGAATGCCATCAATCGTTGGACTTTAGCCTCGGTATGTCAGTCCTGAACAACGAGATGTGAGGACGCTCGCCGACCAGTGAACGTATCGTCTCGATTCGATGTCGGGAATTGCGTGCTGATTCGAAGTTTTCCCCTGGAGGTCCCGCTGAGTCCTCCTATTTCCTTGCCGGCTGTGGTTTGTCGTAAATCTCCGGTTCGTGCGGCCCGAAGCCGAGCCGAGGCAGATCCCGATTGTTCTCGTTGCACGCATACTCGATCAATTCCTGACCGGGCGGCATGTGCTCGAACACCCGATCGAAAGTAAACGGCCGCGAGTAGTACTTGGGATCGGTCACCGTCACCTCGTGCGCCAGGTGATCGAAATCAGGCCGCCACCACCGTTCGGCAACAGTCATGACATCACTATGCGGATGCGCGTCATCGTCCAGCCAGCTTTGCTCCTCCTTGAAACCGGCTGATTCGACGACGAGTACATCGCCTTCCCAGCGACCGACGGGCGTGCCGAAGAATGACGGCTCTGGCGCCGCCGGCATCTTGCGACCATCGACCGGAATCGATCGGAACGTCCACATCAATTCATAGAGGAAGGCAACGCGTGTCGGGCTCTGCACGACCTGAAAGGGCACGCCGCTGATGCTGGCGCGTGGAATGCCGGCAAACAGGCAAAGGCCTTCCGGGTTGATCGTCTTCGTCCGGTTGTGCTCGTAGGCAGCGGCGCCAGCGGGTGTGAAGATCGACGTGAACCCGCCGGGGACGTTCTTGTCCATGTTTCGAAGCAGCGGGCCGCGCCAGAAGCCCGACAAATCAGGTTTGCCATCGAGTGCGCGTGGAGTCGGGCGCGGCGGCGTAACCTGCGCCTGAGCCGCCGGCGCTTGGGCGGCCGTCAGCCAGTCGGTCGAGCCGACGGCCGAGAACAACGCGATCCCGGAGAGCATCAGCGTTCGCATTGATGTCATGAGCGAGAATCTAACTCGATCTCGCGCTGGAGGCAGGGAGACTCGAGATCACGGCTTCGCCGCAATCAGGTACAAGCGGCTCGCGGTGGCGAGATACAGCGCGTCGCCGACGAGCGCCGGACGCGAATAGAGCGGCGCATCCACCTCAAACTCCGCCAGCACTTCCTTTCGCCGCCCGGCACGAAGAACGGTCATGGTGCCGACGACGTTCCCGACATACAGCCGGTCGCCGGCCAGCAGGAGGCTTCCCCAGATAGCCTCGTTCGTCTCGTGCGTCCAGACGTGGGCGCCGGTTGCCGCGTCCAGGCAATGAATCGTTCCGCCCAGGTCCCCGACGTACAGCAGACCGTCCCTGGCAATGGGCGTTCCCACCACGCGGCCGACGGCGCGAGACGTCCAGAGGAGCCTGCTCCCGGTGACGTCTCCCTGGCCGTTGGGGCTGATCGCATGAATCAATGAGGGTCCGTTGCCGTGCCCGGGACTCTGTCCCATCGCCACGAACACGCGCCCATCGGCGAAGACCGGTGAAGCAATGATGGAGCCGCGCGAAAGGACTCGAGGACGCGGAAGCCAGCGGGCGTCCTTCGGATTGCCGTCAAATCGCCAGACTTCGTGGCCCGAGGCCGCGTCGTAGGAGCGCAGCCAACCATCTCCTCCTCCGAAGAGCACCTGCAGGCGCCCGTTGATATCGGCGGCCACGGGGCTGGACCACTGGCCGTGCAGCACCTGCCCGCCGGCGCCGATGGCGCGCCAGACCACATCCCCCGAGCGCTTGTCCACGGCGATCAGGCTTGGGGCGCGCGGCGACGGGACGCGCATGTGACCTTCGTTCTGCCCGTTGGACGTCGAGACCATCAGCAGATCACCCACCGACAACACTTCGCTGTTGGTGGCCTCGTGCGGAAAGACGCCAAGGCGGCCGCACATGTCCAGCTCCCAGACGATGTCGGACGCGGCGCTGTCCTGGAAGGCCTCCTCACGGTACGGACCATCGTTCTCGTCATCACGGAACCCTCGTGTGTCGAGGGAACGGAGCTGGCACTCGGCGGTGACGTAGTACAGACGGTCCCTGTCCACATACGGCGCACTCGTCGTGGAGGGCAGCAAGAACTCCCGCAGGCCTCGCTCGACTCGCGGGGCCACGTCCTGCCAGAGCAGCGTGCCGTCCTTCGCGTGAAATGCCATGAGCACGCCGGCTTGTTCCAGGAAGGCGGGGTTCAGGAACCGTGCGTTGTCGGTGCCCACGTACACCGCTTCTCCGGCAACGACGGGACGACCGTACGTTTCCCTTCCCAACTCGACACTCCAGACGACGTTCCGGCCGGTGGTCGTATCCCAGTCAACCGGCGGATTGCCCGTGTGGACGACCGTCGTCTCGAGTGTGGATGCGACCGACGGCGCCGGCGCAGAGGGTGAGGCGGCTGGCTCTCCAGATGCGACTCCAGCGATTCGACTCAACGCCCACTCTGCTTCGCTGCGCAATGCGGGGTCGCGTGCCGCCGCTCTCAGCCCCTCCTGCGCTGACTGCGCCTTCGGGCCGATGCTTCCAAGAGCCCCGGCCGCGAAGATTCGCACGTAGAGGAATTCGTCCTTCAGCGCTTCGATCAGCTGTGGCACTGCAGACTGCGCGGCCGGGCCAATGCTTCCGAGGGCCTCACACGCCGCCCATCGGACGCCGGGAGTCGGATCGTCCAGGGCTTTTGCCAGGGCTGGCGTCGCCCTAGCCGCCCTCGGACCGATGGACGCCAGAGCCTCCGCCGCGTAGATGCGGACGTACTCATTCCCGTGCGAAAGAGTACTGACGAGGGCATCTACCGAAGGGCTCGCCCTCGTGCCCAAAGCGCCCAGGGCACGAGCGGCATCGCC
>DASTDR010000370.1:0-11228 GCA_035710265.1 Gemmatimonadales bacterium
CGAACCGCTGGAACGGGTCGGTCATGATGTGGCAGCCGGTGCAAAAGCCGTTGTCGTGCTGCATGTAGTTCCAACTCACCGCGCCGAATCCAGTCGCAAACAGCAGCACGACGGCCGCCGTCGCCAGCAACCCTATTCTGATGCCACGCGGTCGGGTGCCGATCCACGCGATGATCGCCGCGCGCCGGCGCCACGTATAGACGACTGCGGCGATCGCGACGAGAATCCCGACGATGAAGCCGACGATCTGGAACCACTGCGGGAGGTTAAAGAGGAAGCGTAATACGGCAGCGACGCCGCCAGGGAGGGGCGGCCGTCCCACCGCCGTTTCCTGAAAAAACAAGCCGGCCCCGGTTACTGCGAGGATCCCGGAGCCGGGAAGGAGCGTCATGCCACAAAATCTATCGAAAAGTTGTGGACCGGCCAGTTTTTGTTGTAGGTCTTTGGTATGCCTTGCCCGATCGGCCGTCAAGCACCATTGTAATTTCTTGAGGCATTCCCGCGGGGCAGCTCGAAGCGTGAAAAACGCTTCAAAGTTTCACAGCCATTCCTTCATATCCGCGCTCGCGGCGGTCGCCGTCATAACCGTAGGACTCGCCGTGGCGGCACCCGGCTCCGCCGTCCACGTGGCGCAGAAACCCAATGGCATCTCGCTGATTCCGAGCGACACATTTGCGCACGCGCGGCACGAAAAGATCGCCTGCCTGACCTGCCACCTTCCCAGATCGCAGACGCTACTCACCTTCCGGCCGCCGCGTGGTTGCCAGATTTGCCACCACGCCGATCCGCCGCGGAACGACTGTGCCAGGTGTCACAAGCCGGAGAGCCTCGCCAAGACCCTCGACCTCCACGTCGCCATCGCCGCAGCGGGAAAACCCGCGCGCGATCGGACGATCGCTTTCCCACACGAGCGTCACGCCGAGCTCCGCTGCGTGGCCTGCCACGCGCAACTCGTGACTCTGGCACCACCGGACTCCGCGGCTACCTGCCGGGGCTGCCATGCCGAGCACCACGAGGCCGGCCGCAGCTGCGCGACGTGTCACCGGACCGAGAGCATCGCTCAGACCCACGCGAAGCCGGATAGCGCGCACGTCGCGTGCGACGCTTGTCACCCGACGGGCGCCATCACCCCGTTGTCGCCCACCCGGTCGTTCTGCCTTGTGTGCCACGACCCTGCCGTAGATCACAACCCCGCCCGTGAGTGCACGACCTGCCATCTGCAGTCCGACCCGCAGCACTATCGCGGGCGGTTGCTGCGGCGACCGCCGACCGGATGAACGCGGGCATCGCACGGGGCTAACCCCAGCGTTAGCTAGTGCTCCTTGCGCGCTTTCCCGAGGCGTCAGGCGCGGTCTCTGTGACATGGACGGGCCCACCTCCAACCGGCCCCCCGGCTTCGGTGCCGCCATCCCCCGGCAGCAGCCTGTTCGCACCCAACGCACCCATGAGCGATGGGACGTTCAGCGAGTCGGCCAGGCCCGATGGCACGACCATGAGTGAGCCGCGTTTGACAATGCTCTCATAGAGCATATTCATCGCGCGTAGGTTCATGGCCTCAGGATGGTCGCGGTAGGCAGCCGCGGCCTCGACGAATTTGTGCGCGATCTCCGTTTCCGCCGTGCCCAGGATGATGCGCGCCTGGCGTTCCCGTTCGGCCTGCGCCTGCCGCGACATCGCATCCTCCAGCGCCGCAGGGATAATGACGTCGCGGATCTCAACCGACTGCACCTGGATCCCCCAGTTCTTCATCTTCTCCTCGAGCGCCACCTTGAGCCCGTGGCCGAGCTCCACGCGGGACTGGATCAGCTCCGCGAGATCGTGCTTCCCGATGGCGTCACGCAGCGCGGTCTGCGCCGAGAGGATGACTGCTTCGTCGTAGTCCTGCACTTCCAGCGCGGCGCGCTCGGCGTCGCGCACGATCCAGAACGCGATGGCGTCGACGTTCACCGGGACGGTGTCACGGGTCAGGCATGATTCAGCGCCGAACGCCGTGGTCCGGATCCGTTGGTCGATCGTGTAGGCGACCCGGTCGATGATCGGCACGACGGTGAAGTAGCCGGGACCTCGCAAGCCCCGGTAGCGGCCGAGCCGCAGTAGTACCGCCTTCTCCCACTGGTCGGTGTACTTGATCGACGCGGCGAGGAGCAGTCCCAATCCCAGGCCCGCCAGGGCCGCCAGTGGCGGCGCAACGCCGGCGAGGAACAGTGCCCCGGCCAGCCCTGCCGCACCGATCAACCCTGCACCGAGCGCGGCGAACGGGTACCGGGTGTCGTTTGGCGTATGTCTAGTCATGTCCATCACCTCGTGAGAGTAAAGTGTCGCGACCCTTGATCACCGGGTTCGGACGGGGCGGACGTCTTCATGCCTCGCGCGCGTACTGCGTGGTCGGACTATGGGCGTGGGGGGGCCCGCTTCCAGATATGGACTGCGCGCCTCACCCAACTCGATCGGAAGCGCCACGCGCACCAGGACGGTCAGTACGAACAGGCCGAGCGCCCAGATGCCGGCCGTAACGCACAGCTCGACCCACGTGGGGGTGTACTCGACGATCTCGCCCAGCGGCGAGGGGATAAAACCGGGGATCACCAGACCGATCCCCTTTTCGATCCAGATGCCGACGAAAAGCGTGGCGCAGGCCGGCATCAACCATCGCGGGTTGCGCCGCAGCGGGTGGATCATCAAGGCAACCGTCGCCAGGACATTGAGCGCGATCGCCGTCCAGATCCACGGCACCAGCGCGTGGTGCTCGTCGAGTCCGAGAAAGAGATATCTCGCGTTGATGGCGTGCTCGGTGGGCCAGTAAAACTTGTAGAAGAGCTCGGAGACGAGCATCACGAGGTTGACCTGCGCCGCCACCGTCGTGACTAACGCGAGCTTGGCAAACGTGCCGTCGGCGATGTCGTAGTTCGTCTCCCGCCGGATGAACCAGAGGAGGACGATCACGAACGCCGGGCCGGCGGTGAACGCGGACGCCAGGAACCGGGGGCCGAGCAGTGCGGTGTTCCAGAACGGCCGGGCCGGCAGGCCCGCCAGGAGGAAGGCGGTGACCAGGTGAATGCTCACGGCCCACATCACGGCGACGTACATCCACGGCAGATACTTCTTCTTGTCCGGCGTACGTCCGGCGTAGTGGCTGTACAGGATGTAGAACGGGATGATGAGATTGAGGGCCAGGTAGCCGTTCAACACGATCACATCCCAGGCCAAGAGCGAACGCGGCCAGTTCAGGCGGCCGATGCCGGGCATGAGGTGCCAGGACGCTAGGGGGTTGCCGAGATCCACAACCACGAAGCTGAGGCACATGATCAGCGCGGCGACCGCTACGGCTTCCGCCATGAGCACCGCGTGGCTGAAATCGACGTCCTCCAGGATGTACGCTGGAAGCACGAGAATCACGGCGGCCGCGGCCAACCCGACAAGGAACGTGAAGTTCGAGATGTACAAGCCCCAGCTGACGTGATCGCTCATTCCCGTGACGCCCAGTCCATAACGCAACTGGACGGAATAGGCATACGCGCCGACGAGGATGATCAGCGTCAGGCATCCCATCCAAACGTGGTAGCGCCGCCCCCCGGAGGTGGCCGAGCTCAGCGCGCTCAGCAAGAATGGCTTGAGGTGCACGATCGCCTCAGTCGGTGAAGTACCAGAAGCGCGGCTCGGTCTTCAGGTCCTCTTTGAGCCGGAACACGGGCTTATTCGCGAGCACCCAACGGATCTCCGACTCGGGATCGAGCAGATTGCCGAAGACCCGCGCCCCCGTGGGACAGGCCTCCACGCAGGCTGGTAGGCGACCCTGGCGGGTCCGGTGGATGCAGAACGTACATTTCTCAACCACGCCTGTCTTCCGCGCGCGGTTGCCCAGATAGTGCTGGTTCGGATTCACCTCTTCGACCGGAACCTCCGGGGCGCTCCAATTGAACCGACGTGCCCAGTAGGGACAGGCGGCCATGCAGTAGCGGCACCCGATGCACCAGTCGTAGTCGACGACCGTGATTCCGTCCGGTTCCTGCCAGGTGGCGCCGACGGGGCAGACCCTCACACACGGTGGATCGGCGCACTGAAAGCATTGGGTCCCGAGATAGAAGTGGCCTTCCGCCGGCACCTCGTGCTGGAACGTGGCATCGCCGAGCTCGAGATCGACTTCGCCGTCCTCCATCTCAAAGATGCGGATGTACTGCGTCGCGGCGTGCCGATCGAGATTGTTCTCGTTGATGCACGCTTCGACGCAGCTCCTGAACCCCTTGCATTTCGAAATATTGAAGGCGTATCCGAACATCACGCCGGGTTGTGCGCCGGTGGACTGGATGGTCACGTCCTCGCCGCGCCGGAGCTTCGCAAGGCGCTCGAGCCTGGCGATGGTTTCGCTCCGCTCCTCATCGGTCATAAAGCGATAATTGCCCTTGATGTGCTCCCGCCAGGCCAGGAGTTTGAGCTCGCGCTCCTCGTCTGTCGCTCCGCTAAAAGGAGCGCAGGCACCCAACGCCTGCGCACCAACCAGCGCGCCGCCTGCGAGGATGCTCAGCGCGGCCCGGCGATCAACCGGCTTCTGCAGCAGCGTGCCGTCGTTCCCGCCTCCCCCCTCCGGCTTGGCGCTAGCGCGTTCATCACTCACGGTCATGGCTCCTGGTTCGCTCGATTTGTGGAGCGCGGAAAGGAATTCGCGACTGCGCGGCAGGCTGGTGTGGATCATGACAGTCCGTACAGACCATGACGACACGCCGTCCCTGCCAGCCGTCAAGCCGCTTGCCATGCCCACCGCCGGCCCAGGCGTCGGCCTGCGCGAAGTGGCACTGGCCGCACAACCGGTAGCTCTCGTCCATCGTGGCGTGCGTGCCGTCCACGAGTGCCAGCATCGCGACGTTCTCGGGGGCGTGGCAGGCCGAGCACACGGCGCCGGTCCGCTCCGGGTGTACCGCCTGGATGTTTTGGTGAGCGTCGCCGATGCGCGTTTCGACCATGACCACCTTCCGACCGGCGTGGCAGGACGCACAGGGATACTGACTCAGAGCCGCCGAGCGATTGCGGATCGTGATCGGCAGCGAGATGGTACCGAACTGGCGCGTGTGCCCGGCTTCCGGAGCGCTGCTGCGGAGCGCGACTTCGAACGGTCGGTTTCCCGGTCCCGTCCAGCCTGCCACCGGGGCTGCCTGCACCGTGCCCAGAACGCCTGGTTCCCGCGTCGCATTCAGGGCGGCTGTCGTCGAGTCGACCGTCCGGACGGCTCCCGGCGGTGAAGCCTGCCACACCGGATGGGGGCGGTCGCGACAGGCACCCGTCAACGATGCGAACACCAGGTATCCAATTGCGGCCGCGACACGGATCCGGCTCACGGCGGACTCCCGGCCCCAGCGGCGACGTCCTGCCGCGGACGGGAAAAGGTCGCCGCGTCGGGATCGAGCACGACGTGGCACTGCCGGCAGTTGGCTCGCTCGGCGTGCTTCGTCCGAATCTCGGCAACGGCGGCGGGCCCGGAATGGCACGCGACGCAGTTCTCCCGGAACTGGAGGTTATGCGGGATCGGGGGAGGGTTTTGGTCCGCGGTCGTCTGCGGCAGCTGCGGCCAAACGGCCGTTGGCCACGTCGCGGCATCCGCGGGTCGAGGAGGGCCTCCGCTCGAGCCGTGGCACAGGGAACAGCGAGCGTTGGGATCAGCGTCGGGGGCGGCGAGCCCCATGACGCTGTCCTCGCCCACATGGCACTGCAAGCACACACCCCGTTCGGCGTGAGGCGTAAGCGGTACGTAGGCCGCGAAACGCAGTGAGTAGCCGCCCCGCTCGTGACACGACCTGCAAACCCCGGTACGGAATTCGTCGGCGCTGAGCGGATGCGGAATGCGCGGTGGTGCGCCCGGATACCCGCGCAGGAAACGATAGGTCGCCCGAGTGCGCGGGTGCGCTGTGCGTTGCCGGGGCGAGGCTGGTTCGATCGCCAGCATATCGGGCCCCGTCCGGAACACCTGGGCCTCGGCGGCGATCGGCTCTGCGGGCGCGACGGGCGGTGCCACGGCGGTGACTCGGGGCCGCGCGTCCCGCGCGACACGCACGCGTCGAACCGCGACGACCGCCGCTGTCATCCCCGTGGCCGCGGAGGCGATCAAGAGAATGACCAATGCCACCGCGGTGGGGTGCGGGCCGTGGGAGCTCACCGTGCGCTCCCGCCCGGCAGTCGTTCCACGCGCACGGCACACTTGCTCCCGTCGGGCTGCCCCGAAAGTGGACACGCGGCATCGAGCATGAGGCGGTTCACCGGCTCCGCCTCGTCGAACACCGGAACGAACAGCTGACCACGCGGAGGCTGGGAGCGATAGTCAATGCGCGCTTGGATCTCGAGCGCGCCGCGCCGGCTCACGAGCCGCACCCGCTCGCGGTTGCGGATGCCGAGGTCGCGCGCGTCCTCGCGGTTGATCTCCACGTAGGCATGCGGCAGGGCGCGATGGAGCGCCGGAATCCGCTGCGTCATCGAGCCCGCGCCCCAATGCTCGAGCACGGTCCCGGTGGTCAGCCAGAAGGGATACGTGCGGTCAGGTGACTCGGCGGGGGGCTCATACGGTCTGAGCCAGATCCATGCCCGATGGTCGGCATGACCGTAAAAGTCGAAGGCGCCGCGTGAGCCGTCAGCTGCGGGGTCATGGGCAGGGTTGTAGCGCCAGCGGGTCTCGCGTCCGGCGACGTACGGCCACATCACGCCCGGCTGCCCGCGCAGCGCATCGATAGGAGGGAGCGCGCTCGGCGAGTCCGCATGGAACCGACTGTACTCCTCCCAGATTTGCTGCACGTGACGCCGTTCATCCCAGGCGAAGAGCGAGCCGTGGCCGAGCCGACGGGCCACCTCGACCATCTGCCAGGCGTCTCCGGTCGCGTCGCCAGGCGGCGCGACTATCCGCTCAAAGTGCTGCGCCCGCCGCTCCACGTTGGCGTAGATACCTTCGCGCTCGAGCCACATCGCCGCTGGCAGCACGACATCCGCTACATCCGTCGTAGGTGTCGGATAGGCCTCCGACACGACGACGAAACCATCCCGCCGGCGAGCCGCGCCGCGATAGCGCTCCAGGTTGGGGAGACTGGCCATCGGATTGGTGGCGAGGATCCAGAGGAACCGGATGTCGCCCCGTTCCAGCCGGCGGAACATCGACAGGGCCGGCGCGGCCGGCTGGGGATCGATGGCCTCCATCGGAACGCCCCAGATCTCGGCGGCGCGGCGGCGGTCTACGTCGTTCTGCACGATCCCGCGCGGCAGCGTATGGGTCAGGCTACCGGCGTCGTGTACGGCGCACCCGCCGCTGGGCTGCCCCGTTATGACGAAGGGACTGTTCCCGGGCTCGGCGACCTTTCCCACCAGTAGGTGAATGTTGTAGAGCACGTTGTTCATCCACGTGCCGCGTATGTCCTGGTTCACCTCTCGGCCCCACACGGACATCACCTTGCGTTGGGGATCGCCATAGAGCGACGCTAGCCAGCGAATGCTCGCTGCCGATAAACCGGACAACTCCTGCGCCCGCTCCGGTTCATAGTCCGCCAGGAAGGCCACGTAGTCCTTCCAGCTGGCGTCGATGGTGTCGTCCGGCACGACGCCGTCGGCGACCCCATCGCCGAGGTTGATACGGCCGCGCTTGAAGGCGACGTGCCGCTGGACAAACTCCTCGTGCACCCACTTGCGGATCACGATTTCGTGGCAGATCGCGTTCGCGATCGCCAGGGCTGCATGCGGCACGTGGAGCAACGAGTGGTCGGCGGCGTAGCTCGTGCGCGAGATGCGGGTGGACACGTCGATGATGCGAACGGCGGGGTTAACTCGCTTGCGCTTGAGCATCCGGGAGAACAGGACCGGGTCGGTCTCGGCGAGATTGACGTCCCATAACACGAACACATCTGCGAGGTCTATGTCCTCATAGCAGCCGATCGCCCCATCGACACCGAAGCTGCTCTGGAGGCCGGCGATCGCGCTGCTGCCGTAGAGCCGAGTGCTGGTCTCAACGTTGTTGGTCCCAAGCACTCCCTTGAACAGCTTCGAAGCGACGTAGGCATCCGGGATCGTCCACTGGGCCGAGCCGTAGATGGCGACGCTGTTCTTTCCGTGCTTCTGGGTAGTCTCGAGGAGTTTGCGGGCCACCAGGTCCAGCGCCTCGGGAAGCGGCACCTCGACGAGCGCGCCGTTGCGCCGGACCATGGCGCGTTTGATCCGATCCGGCGCGTAAAGCGCCTGCACGGAGTTGAAGCCTTTCACGCAAGCCAAGCCCCTGCTCACCGGCGAGTCGGGGTCGCCCTTCACCGCAATCGCACGCCCGTTTTCGACTGCCACGAGCAACCCGCAGCCTACGCCGCACAGGCGACATGGCGCTTTCTTCCAGAGCGGGCCGGTGCGCTCGCCGGTCACGTGAGTCGGCTTCAGGGGCAGCACGATGCCGGGCACCACAACCGCGGCCGCGGCTGCCGCCGATGCGGCACCGGCTCCTTTAAGGAATGTCCGCCGGTCCACCCGTCTCATCGGAGCCCGCCCCAGCCATCCTTGCCGTACCGCACCATGAGCGCCTCCACGCAGGGCCGACCAGGCCCCGGACTAGTATGATCCGACAGAACCTTACGGGAGGGATGAAGCGCGCTTCAACTGCGTGAAACGTTCGTTAAAACGGTTTAAGGGACCGGGAACGGAAGATGAAGGGGGGTTCACACGGCGGCCCGCCGCCCCGAAAGGGCGGCGGGCCGACGCCTGTTGCTGGACCTACTGCAGACTGACTCGCTGGCCAGACTGCTTGGCGGGGCGCGGGAACGGCACACTGCCCGTCGCTCCCAGCGGTCCGGCCAGGATCCGTTTCACCGACGGCGAGATGCTCGGGAACCACGGCTGCGACCCGTAGAGGGCCGTCAGCTCATCGATGTTCGCCCGCAGCAGCGCTTCCGCCAGGAACGGACTGTGCACCGTATGCGACCGGTCTGCTGTGCTGCCGAAGAAAGCGCCGGTGGCGTCCTCTCCGACCGCCCGCACGTTGAATTCAGCCCCATCCAACGGAGTCACGATGCGATCTCCGGCGAGAAGCGGGGCCATCATCATGACGAAGATCTTTGTATTGTCGGCGACGCCCGCGACGAACGGCGGCGTGACGCGCACGCCGGTGAGCTGGTTCGTCGCGGCCCTGACGGAGTCATTGGTGACAGTGTACAGCGTACCGCCGATCTGCAGCGTGTTTCCCTTCGCGAGTTTACCCGTCAGTGTCGTGGCGTCCAAATTGATGACGCTGTCACCCGCCAGCACCGCGCCGTTGACGAACAGCGTCAGGTTATTGAGGGTCCCGCGTTGGCTCCATGTGCCTTTGAGCACTGCCGGGATGATGCCCTGGTCCAGGGTGTCGATGCCGGAGCTCGCCGTATTCGAGTTCACCCATAACGCAGCGGTTAGATCCTGGATCCGGCTTCGCGCCACCGAGAGCAGCCCGGCGGGTTCGCTCTCGCTCGCATGACAGCCCGAGCTCGCGCACGCCCTGAACGACCGTTCTGTGGGCGTGTACGCGCAGTTTTTGATTGAGTTGGTGGGCACTCCGTTCGGCCCATAGCAGGGGATGGGCCGGAATAGGTGACCGGTGGCCTGAACGGGCTGGCCGGTGACGGTGTCCGTCGTCTGGAAGGCGAAGAGGTGGCAGCCCGCGCAGAGCTTGGGGTTCCTGGTAGGATTCCCGTGCGTCGCGGTCTTCGCCACTTCGACGAGCACCGGATCGATGTAGGACGGGTTCCGGTATCCAAGCTCGCCGATCATCGTGGCACCCTGAGGCGCGTGCGGTGAGTTGCTGCCGCCCGGGCTTTCTTTCCTGGTCGAGTCCATGACCAGCGGCTCGGTGCGCCGCATGTGACACTTCATGCACAGGTTCTGCTCAGGATCAGTGGTCGAAATCGAAAACCGCAGCTGCCCCCCGTGTGCGAGGCCCGAGGTGGGATCCTTGGACGTGCCGTGTGGATCGTGGCAAACCGCGCACGTCTGGCCCATGGCATTGGAGGGCGTGATCGGGTCGGTGCTTCCCTCATAGAGCGCCGTGACGCCCCACTCCCGCAACGCACCCTGACCAACGTGGCAGCGCTGGCACGTTTCCTCGTCGGCGTGGCGCCCCATGCGCGCATGCATGGATTGCTTCCACTCTTCCCAATAGGGCGTGTGGGGTCCGGATGTCGCGTTGTGGCACGCGGCACACGATCCTTGAGGATTCGTTCCGGTATCAACTGCGACCCGCGCGAGCGGCACGTCTGCTTCCACGTCCGGGATGGACGCATGATTGAAGCCCGGCCCATGGCAGCTCTCGCACTGCACGTCGTAATAGGCAGAATCGGCGACTTTCTTGTACCCGGCGGGTGCCGCAGCCATGTTGCCGTTTGAGCTGACCGTATGGCAGCCATCACACGACCCGTTACTGGCACGGTTGCCGGATGCCATCAGGCCGGCCCATGCATCAGCGTGCTTAGTCGCCTTCCAGTCGCTCTGATGTTGCACGTGGCAATTGCCGCAGGAGGTTTGCTTCTCAGAAACGGTGTAGTAACCGAGGAAACCGTTCACGCTGTCGGGAGGAGGATTGAATGACGGACGATCGCGGTAGACGATTTCTTCGTTCGTACACGCGCCGAGGGCGACCGCCACCACAACACCAATCAGCCAGCGCATCGATCTCATGGACTCCTCCTGGACAGCGACATTATGGGTCGCCTCTTACTCTGGCAAGCCAACGCGTCCTCCGCGACTGGCCGTCGTTTGCGATTCGGGATGGCCCGGAATCCGGACGTGTATAAAAGGCGCCGCGAGGTCCGGGCAGAGAATTGCCCCAAAGGGCAGGTTCGCAATCACGGCATACCGGTCCTGCGCTCCATCATGCGAGCCGCCCACTGATCCACGCGCGTGCGCTGCTCGTCCGTGAGTACGGCTCGTGCCTGCGCGGCCGCTGCCAGCATCACCCAGTGCGCTTTACCCATCCCCTCATGCGCAGCGTGAAAATGAGCGCGGAGCGCCGCCGTATCGGGCGCCGCGGCACCCCACGCCTGAGCAATCGCGTCCATATGGGTCTTGGCGTCCGCCGCGGAAGCGTCGTGGGCCGGCTGCGCCGCGTCGCGCAGCGCCGTCAATTTCGTGACTTGTTGTGGAGTGAGCTTGAGCGAGTCTTTGTTGGCCAGCAGGTGATCGGGGGTGAATGCCATGACGCGCATCAGCGGCGCCATCATGTGCCCCATCTGCTGCATATGAGGCATCATTTGACA
>DASTDR010000371.1:0-2154 GCA_035710265.1 Gemmatimonadales bacterium
TGCCGGCATGTGGATGCGCGTGATTCCGGATCTGGTGACCACTCACCGCGTCGTCGCCCCGGACTTGCCAGGACACGGCACTTCCGAGCTGGTCGACGGGCGGCTGGATGCAGACGGCTGGCGGGCGTGGCTCAGCGGACTGATCGAGCGCACGTGTCCGTCGCCGCCAGCGCTCGTCGGCCACGTGCTGGGCGGGGCGATCGGGGCGCGTTTCGCGGTGAATCACAGCGATCGGCTCAGTCGACTGGTGCTCGTCGACTCGTTGGGGTTGGCTCGCTTTCGCCCCGCACCGAAGTTTGCGCTCACGATGCTGGCGTTCCTGACGCGCCCGACCGATCGCACGTACACCCGCTTCATGCGGCAGTGCTCGTTCGACCTCGATGGCTTGCGTCACGAGCTGGGCCCACGCTGGGAGCCGTTCCTCGCCTACAGCCTCGAACGCGCCAGTGGGCCCAACGCGAAGATCGCCGGCCGGTTGTTTCGGGAATTCGGGATCCCGCCCATCCCGCCGGACGATCTCGCACGCATCGCGGTTCCTACCACGCTGATTTGGGGCCGGCACGACCGCGCGAATCGCCTGCGGATCGCCCAGGACGCCAGCGTTCGTTACGGATGGCCGCTTCACGTGATCGAGAACTGTGCGGATGACCCGCCCCGTGACCAGCCGCTCGTGTTCCTTGAGGCACTGCGCATGGCGCTGGGCACCGAGAAAAGGCAGCAGGTCACTGCCTAATCGAAAAGGAGGCTGCCGTGAGAGCTCTCATCCTCGGATTCGCATCCATGGCCGCGGTCGGCGTGTGTCAGGCTCCCGCAGCGCTCCTGGCCCAGGAACGACCGCCGATCATCGACATGCACCTGCATGCGGACCTGCCCCCGCACGACGTTCCTCCTGGAACACCTGCGGTGTGTCGTCCTGAGCCGTGTCAGGGCACAGGCCGGGCGACGGCAAATCACGCCGAGACACTCAGGAAATCGCTGGAAGCGATGGATCGGTACAACATCGTGAAGGCATTCCTCAGTGGCGTCGATCCCGCCGTCGTTCAGCAGTGGGTCGCCGCCGCGCCCGGTCGTTTCATCGCGGCGCCCTTCATTCTGCAGCCCGGCAAACCCGACCTCGAGACGCTCAGACGAGCGTATGCCGCGGGGCGCTTCAGCGGCATGGGGGAGATCGCCACGCAGCTCACCGGTGTGCCGCCGAACGATCCCACGCTCGAGCCGTATTTCGCGCTCGCCGAAGAGCGGGACCTGCCCGTGCTCATTCACACGCTGGGAATCGGGCCGTATCTGCCCGGCTTCCGCTCCGCTATGGGCAGTCCGTTGCTCCTGGAAGAGGTGCTGGTCCGCCATCCGAAGCTGCGGCTGTTTGTCGAGAACGCCGGGTATCCCTATCGGGACGAGATGATCGCGATGATGACCCAGTATCCGCAGCTCCACGGGGATGTGTCGACCATCAGCTGGGTGCTCCCGCGCGCGGCTTTCTACGACTACCTGCAGGCATTGGTTCGGGCGGGTCTGGGGAAGCGGGTGATGTTCGGATCGGATCAGATGCGCTGGCCGGAGAAGATCGGCGAAGCGATTGAAGCGATCGAGCAGGCGCCGTTCCTGACGGAGGAGCAGAAGCGAGACATTCTCTATCACAACGCAGTTCGCTTCCTGCGTCTCGAACAGGACGCGAGCAGGGCGCGGCCATCAAAGGAGAAATAGCCGTGGGAGCCTTGAAGTGTGCCACTCGCTCAGGCTCGGAGATCATGCTGCCGCACGCAGCCGTCGACGGTTTCCGCTCGCGAGTTCTAGGTGGCGTCCTTGGCCGCGGTGACGACGGCTACGACAGGGCGCGTGTGGTGTTCAACGCGATGATCGATAGGCTCCCGGCTCTCATCGTGCAATGTGCGGGCGCTGCCGACGTGAGGGAGGCCGTGATGTTCGCGCGCGAGCACAATCTCCTCGTCTCGATTCGAGGCGGCGGCCATAGTGTAACCGGGAATGCCGTGTTCGAGAGCGGACTGGTCATCGACCTGTCGCGGATGCGCAGCGTGCGGGCAGACCCCGTCACGCACACGGCTCGCGCGGAAGGCGGCGCGACATGGGGTGACTTCGACCGCGAAACCCAGGCGTTCGGGCTGGCCTCGACCGGCGGGATTGTCCCGACCACGG
>DASTDR010000372.1:0-10846 GCA_035710265.1 Gemmatimonadales bacterium
GGTCAAGGGAACGATTGTCTGGGAATACATGTACCCGCTGTTCGGCAGCGGCCCCAACGCGTCGAACGCCGTCTACCGTGCCTACCGGATCCCGTACGGATGGATCCCGCAGATCGCCACTCCCAAGGAGCAGCGCGTCACGCCGCCCGCTCTTGGTGATTTCAGGGTGCCTTAGTACCGTAACGGCCTGCGTTCACCAGCGGCCGCTCACGATCAGACTCAGCGGCCGTCTGGTGCAACGCGTGTTCGGCTGCTGTCCCAAATCAACGGCAACGAACCCGGCGGCCCCAATAACGTCTCGTGCCCGCTTCACTCCTTCCACGCCTCGACAATCATCGCGTCGTCTTCGCGGGTCAGTGGGTGGCGATCGAAATCGCCGTAGATCTCAAAGCGGGCAAATCCGGCGGCCCGCAATAGCAGCGCCATTTCGTGTTTGTAGATGTAGCGCAGGCTCATCTCGGAACGATGGACCTGCTGCACGCTGCCATCGGCGCCCAGCAATTCCAGCTCGTTGATGGAATGCTGCACTTGGGCGACGCGGTCGAAACTGCGCGTATCGTACATCCGCATCGGCAGGCCGGTCGCCGGATGCGACATTTCTCCTTCCAGCACCCGCGTGTGCTGCGGCGTCCCGATGATCGCCAGCGATGGGAAGAACGTGTCAAACGCCAGCAGACCGCCGGGCAACAAATGATGCCGGCACAGCGACAGGCAGCGGATTTGAGCCTCCTGCGTCATGTTGTGACCGACGGCGTTGAAGGGAATCATGGCTAGCGCGTAGCGGCGCGGCAGATCGAAGTCGCTCATGTCGGCCTGATGCAGGCGCGGCGAAAGCCCCAACTCTTCGGCCTTTTGCCGCAGCGTTTCCAGCATCGGCGCGAATAGGTCCAATCCCTCGATGTCGACGCGCGCTTGCAGGCAAGGCAGCAGGATCCGGCCCGTACCGCAGCAGACATCCAGCACCGGTCCCTTGGCCTCCTTTGCTAGGCCGGTGTAGAAGTCGAATCCGTACGGGATATCCTTGAGGATGAGATCGTAGACCTCGCCGTCGTCGAACGGTGTGGGAAGTCTTTCGGATGATCCGTTCATGGTTGCCTGTTTGGGGCCGAACGTCTGCGAATGAGCCGCGCGCCACCGGCTTCCAGCGGCGCGGCGGCTCCATTCGCGTGTTAGGCCGCGCACTTACTCCGGCGACCGGCGCTAGCGAGGACGGACGTGTTCATCGAGAAATCGAAATAGGTCCAATTCCCAGGAGGCAACGTCAGCGTAGACGGCGCTATGTCCTGCGGCGGGCGTATCCCCGACTGCAGGATAAATCTTCAGTTCGTGACGCCGCTTCAGGCGGTCCAGTTCCGCTGCCAACACCTGCCCCGGTAGGACGGACAAGTCGTTCGCCGCGTGCGTCAAAAAGATCGGCATCTGGATGTTTCGAACGGCGATGAGCAAACGCTCACGCAGTTCGGGTGAGTTGCCCCAAGAATTTGCGGCTGCGGCAAAGGTGACGACAGCACGCACGCCAGCGTCCCGCTCCGCTGCGAGCAGCGTAAGCTGCCCGCCGAACGAATGTCCAGCAATCGCGACGCGGCGTCCATCAACGCCGGGATGACTGCGTAGAAACGCGAGACCGGCGATGACGTCCCCTAGTTCGACCTCCTGTAACTGAAGCTGCAACGCATTGCGCGCGTCTTGCCCCTTTTCCGCCAGGGCCCGAGCCATCAAGGCGCCACTGTTGGTCCCTTGATCCGCTGAGAGCCCCGCACCGCGGCGGAACAAGTAGAGAAAGGCGTAGCCGTGGCGAGCAAAGACTGGGCCGATGACAGCTGGCTGTTTCGTCGGATCAGGGGACCCGGCGCCGTGGTTGAACAGTACGGCAGCGAACGGACGCTGGCCTGCAGGCCACCAGAGAAGGCCGCGCAACGTGAGACCGCCGCTCTGGACGACAACCGTCTCGGGTGCGCCCAGAGATTGACCCCGAGAGCAAACCGGGGCAGCCGTCACCAGAGCCAGCCCGAACAGGAACACGCGGAGCTTGATCATAAGATCAGACCTTACATGCGACAGCCTAGACAGTATGGCTGCTCGCTAAGAGACCTGCCTCACGTTGTACTCGTGGGTTACGCGCGGCCGATGAAGGAAACGCGCAGTGCCACACACAACGGAGGCAGGCCATGGCGAAACGTAGCATGTTCGTGGGGATGGATGTCCACAAGGAATCGATCGACATTTCGCTCGCCGAGGAAGGGCGAGACGGCGAAGTGCGTCACTACGGGGTGATTCCGGGCGACCTCGAGGCGGTGGCCAAGGTCCTGCGGACGCTGCGGGCGCCGACCCGCCGGTTGCGCTTCGTGTATGAAGCCGGCCCGTGTGGGTTTGGCATTCATCGCTATCTCACCAGCCAGGGGGAGGACTGTGCGGTTGTCAATCCCTCGAGCATGCCGAAGCGGAGCGGCGACCGGATCAAGACCGACCGGCGCGATGGCGACGCCCTCGCGCGGTTGCATCGCGCGGGCGAGCTCACGGCGATCTACATCCCCACCGCCGAGGATGAAGCGCTGCGCGATCTCGTCCGGGCGCGAGAAGACGCCGTCGGGCTGAGCACGCAAGCCAAACATCGCCTGAAAGCGTTCCTCCTTCGGCAAGGGCGCCGCTATCCGGGACGCGCCGGCTGGACCCGGCCGTATCGCCGGTGGCTCGCCGATCTCAGTTTCCCCCTCGCTCCTCAGCACATTGCCCTGCAGGAGTATCGCGACACGATCGACGAAACCGAACGTCGGGTCGAGCGGCTCACCGATCAACTCCGGCAGCTCACGCCGGCGTGGCGGTGGGCCCCGGTCGTGGACGCGCTCCAGGCCCTGCGGGGCGTGTCGTTTGTCACCGCCGTTGGTCTCGTCGTCGAAGTCGGCGACATTCGACGCTTCGACCATCCGCGGCAGCTCATGGCGTTTCTCGGGCTCGTGCCGTCGGAGTACTCGAGCGGCCCCAGTGTCCGCCGCGGCGGGATCACCAAAGCGGGCAATCCGCACGCGCGACGGTTACTCGCCGAAGCGGCGTGGGCGTATCAAGGCATCCCGCGGCTTGGACGGCAGATGCTGTATCGGCAAGAAGCCCTGCCCAAGCCCATTTGCGCGATCGCGTGGAAAGCGCAATTACGCCTGACCGCCCGCTTTCGGAAGCTCGTCGCACGCGGGAAGGCGAAACCGAAGGTGGCGACCGCCATCGCCCGTGAGCTGACGGGCTTCATCTGGGCGATCGCTCGAGAGGTGCCCGCGCCGCCGGCGTAGAAGACGCGGCCATCAGATCCGTCAGGCCGGCGCCAGCGCGGCCAGGTGGAGAATCCTCGAGGACGTTATGGACATCAGCACGATCGATACGTCCGTGCCTAGGGCGAGGCAGCTCCGCGACGAACCACAGTCTGGGCGGTACCCAACCCGCGGATATCAGCAGCGTCAACCGTCGCTAAAACGCGCTGCCGCCGACCAGACGGATCTGACGAACGAAGAACACGGAACGCGGCTAAGAAAGGGACTCACAACGGTGAGGCAGGGAGGGATCTGCCCATTTGACAGAACCCAGCCATATCAACGTCTCGGCTTCAGCCGCGGCGGCCCCATGATCATCCGGCCGCCGCCGGCTGCAACCGAGGTTAGCCGGCCCCAGACAATGCGTCACTCGATTCTCGGCAACCGCAAGTACTTGCCGCTCGTAACACGTGTGATTGCCCCCTTGGTGCGCCCTTGATTGTCGACGACAAATGAGATGCCCGAGTTTCCGCTCTTGACGAAGAACTCTCGTTCTGACGATGGAAAGACTTCAATGGGTACCTGTGATGATGCGTACTCCACGAAGAAGCGACCATCCTTCTGTGTGAACGCAAGGACGTTGCCATTGTGATCTCTGTAACGGCCGGTGTAGCGGCTCGCGACCGTGGAATCGACGCTGATAAACGAGAGCGTCGGCGTTCGCTTGACGAGCTCACCGGTCGGCACCGGACCGATGCCGAGACGTCGCAGAAAATCTTCGATGGCTGCGTAAGCCTTCTGAGTGACTGAACGCGAGAAGCCACAGTGCCCACCGCGCGGAATCGTGATCAGCTCCTCTATCACCCCGACCTTCTTCAGGGTGTCGTGTAACCGGAGCGACTGCGTGTATGGAACAGAATTGTCAGCATCTCCGTGAATGGAAATCACGGGCGGCCCGGAAGACCTGACCAGGTGAACCGGTGAAATGACCTTCGCCACTTCAGTTGGATTGGGAAGACCCCTGAATGACGCCTGAATGCCAGGACCGCGCCTTTCCAACGAGTCGACGGGATCGGACACGCCACACCAGTTGACGATGGCCGCAACCTTGACATCCTCCGTGCCCGGACACATCTGCTCCCAACCCAGTCCTTTGGGTGCCATTGCTGCCGTCAAGGCTGCCCATCCTCCAGACGACTGTCCGGAGACGACAATCTTGTTTACGTCGAACCCGTACAGGTCGGCATTCCGCACGACCCATCGTGCCGCGCACCAGCCGTTTTGCATGGCCGCCGGAGCCAGGGTCACACCGGGAAGCCGGTGCTCGACATTCACGACGTTCCAACCCAATTCCATATAGCGAAGAAGGTTGAAGAGCACCCTCTCTTTGGAACCACGGTCATCCGAGCCGCCATGAAAGAAGATGACCGTGGGGTGAGGACCCAGTGTGTCGGCCCGCGCGTACAGGTCCAGTTTCCCTTGCCACCCGCCCTGTTCGAGATAGGTGACGTTCGGGATCACGTCATAGTCGGCCGGAATACCAGCCGAGTACTCCTGGGCGATGGCCGACGACCGCGGAACGATGACAAGCGCGGTGAGAACCAGGAGCCGCAAGAACATAGTGTCCTTTCCGTCCACTCGGGATTTCCTGTCCGGCTAACGATTCAAATGAGCCGCGCGCGTTGACGAGCCAGCCGTCTGGTGCATGCGATGTTAGGCCGTCCCTTGTGACGACGCTACATGCGCCGCAACTCGCGCCTGCCTCGATAGCGTGTCGTCGTCCAGATGTCCTTGTCCCAGAATTCGTGCACCGTGAGCGGCGCACCCGGTCCGTTCACTATTGCCCAATGGTAGAAAGGGCCTTCATGTCGTTCCTGACCAAGCCGCACACACCGGCCGATGATTTCAGATTCTTCGAACGCACTCCCGAAAACGTGCGCGAACTGGGCGGTCGGGGGCGGTAGCTCGCGGCCAAAGAGCGTGTTGAAGGCGTCCACAAAGCGCTCAGCCTTCGCGGAGAGTTCGGGATCGACGCGCCAGACGAACGTCGGCCGTGCCGGCACGATGCTGCCACTGATGTCGCGCGCGTAGAGCACGACCGATTCGCGCAAGGCCGCGAGTACGACAGGGTCCGTCCCATGGGCCGCCAAGCCAACGAGGGAATAGTCGCCAGTGTCCCTGGCGATCTTCCCGGCTGCTGCCGTCAAATGCGGGACAGTCCATGCCGTGCGAGCCTCTGCCTTGACGTCGTCAAGGGCCTGAGACAGCGGGTCGTTCCCCTTTGGGAGGAGAAACTGACGGAACGGTGGTCCGAAGATCGGTGAGGAGGTGACGTCAAGCAGCCGACGAAACTCGGGCAACGACTGCACCTCGGAAGCCCGTTCCAATGGGACTTCCTGGAGCGCTCGAATGAGCAAACAGTAGGCGGTCAGCTCGGCGTGTTCGCTATAGTACCCTTCGACGGGCACGTCCACGGGCGTGACCTTCAGCACCGTCGCCACGCGCTGGGCGCACGTCAGTAGCTCCGCGCGCTCATGCTTCTTGATCGCGTTCCTGTAGAGCGAATCGAGCCCGAGCAGGAAGACACGATCGTCCACCACCCGCTCGATGACCGGCGCGTCCGGCCAGAGGGCTGCAGCTGGATGCTCTGAGCGATCCCACCACGGTCGCGCGTCCTCTTCTCCAGTTGGCCCACGCGTGACTGCGTGCCGAAGGGCCTGTTTCAAACGCAATAACGGTTTCATCGCAGTGCCTCGCGATTCATCCGTGATGATCCGTGCAATGCCGCGATAGCAGATTTCATCGGCCTAACGTGCGCGCTGAGCCGCGGCGCGGGTTGGCGTCAAAAAGTCCGCGCCGTCGGCTCCAGCGCGGTGTTGGGCGGCACATAGTCATGGAATCTGCGTCGGCACCGGTCCTTTCAGATATCCAATTTGGGTCAAGAACCGATCGGCCTCGAGCAAGGTTGCGCGGTACCATTTTCCATCGTCGTTCCGCGGATTGAAGAAACCGTGAGTAGCTCCGTCGTACCCGACGAGCTGGCAGTCATTCCCAAATTTTGTCATCTCTGAGCAGAACCGCTCCACGTCGGCGTACGGCACCGTGGTATCTGCTTTCCCGTGCAGGACGATCGTCGGCGGCAGCCTGGGGCTGAGGTGATGAATGGGCGAACCGTCTCGGCCGCGATCGCCGAAACGCGCGCCCAGTGTGTCGCGGACAGTGCCTCCAATTCGCGCCCCGTTTTCTGAAGTCGTGTCAACCGCTGGGTTGAAGAGAACGAGTGCGCTTGGTTTCGAGCTGACGCTTCGGTTTTCGTTAAGTTCATCGAAGCCTTCGAGCACGGCCGCCGCGAGCGCGATATGCCCCCCTGACGAGCCGCCGCCCGCGGCAATTCGAGCGGGGTCGATTCCCAGTTCAGTTGCGTGGGCCCGCACCCAGCGAATTGCCGACTTGGCGTCTGCGATGGCCTCGAAGGCGCCGGTCTTGTGACGGCCGAACACTCTGTAGTCGGCGACAATCGCCGTCATTCCGCGCCGAGCCAAGTGATTCGACTGAGGAGCGAACTGAGTAACGGTGCCACCCGTCCAACCTCCGCCGAAAAAGAACACGATCGCCGGGACCGCCGGCACTGTAACGCGATTCGGAGGGTTGAAGATGTGCAACCGCAGTTCGCCACCATCGACTGACTTGTAGACTCTGCTCTGAGCTCCGTCGATGGCGATAGGTTGAGGTGCTACCGCGGCGTCCTGCGCAACCACTGAAAGACAACTGCATAGAATCAGCAGGAGCCAGCAGGTAACGTTTCGTCGCACAGTCGGATTCACGCTCATTTTCTCGACCCCTATTTGCCAGTCCGCCCAACTTGTAACTGAGTGGACCGCTCCGGCCCGCTCGCAGCTAACTCCACCGCTGCCCCGCAGAGTCTCCCGCGAACCTGCGAGAAGTTCAAGACTTGGGGTCCAAAGCCAGTCCCGTCCGACGTGGTTCGCCGCGAGTCCCCCCGGTTGCTTGTTGCGAGTCGCCGCGTGAGACGACCGCTGGTCATCCGACAACACCCCGCCCTGAACCGGTTCGCGGAGAACTATCGGCCTGGTCCCGGCGTTTGCTGCGCGGCGCGCTCGAGTCGAACGATGGAGACCGCGCGTAGCCGGAACGCAACCATGTGCCTGTGCCACAGGCGGTTGCCGCGGTGTCCACCGTCATCGACCAGGCGCGTCGTCGCAACTCGAGCATCGTGAACCGGTTGGCCTCGACAGATCTGCGAGGCCATCACGCGGTTCGCCGCGAATTCCTGCGGCCGATCACGCGCCACCCCCGTCACAGCCGGTCGAACCGGACTGCGAACGCCGAGACCGCCGCGGTTCAGCACATGCGTCGCCGTCAACCGGGTGCCGCAATCGCGAAACGGCCCTCAACAGCCAAGGCGTCCGGCCAGCGATGCGCACAGTTCGCCGTCAAGTTGAGATTCTGAGACGAGTCAGCAGTACAATCTGCGCGCGCGAGGGAGGCGGCAATCATGCAAAGAACACTACGGGCCGCAATTGCGGCTCTTGTCCTGGCGGGCGTGTTCATTCTCGCCCGACCGATCACTGCGGCGGCGCCGGCGGCAAAGCCCGAGGACGTCGGTCTCTCCTCGGAGCGCCTGAAGCGCGTGGCCGAACTGGTGCAGCGCCACATCACGGCCGGCAGCTTCTCTGGCGCCGTGACGCTCGTGGGCCGCAACGGACGCATCGGCTACCACGAAGCCCAGGGGCTCATGGACGTCGACGCGAAGAAGCCGATGGTCAAGGACGGCATCTTCCGGATCATGTCGATGACCAAGCCCGTCGTCGGCGTGGCAATCCTGATGATGATGGAAGAAGGGAAAGTCCGTCTCCAGGATCCGATCTCCAAGTTCGTCCCGGAGTGGAAGGACATGACGGTTGCCATGCCGCTGCCCGCGCCGGCGGGCGCACGCGGCGGCGGCGCCGCGCCGGCGGGAAGAGGCGGAGGCGCGCCGGCGGAACCGCGCTACTACACCGTTCCGGTGGAACGCGAGGTCCAGGTCCGCGATTTGCTCACGCACACCTCCGGCGTCGTGAGTGGCACCGTCAGCAATTTCGCGAACCGGGCGGTCGCGGCCGGACCCAAGGAAACGCTGGCGGACTATATTCCGCGGCTCGGGAAAGTACCGCTGGAGTTCCAGCCCGGAACGCGCTGGGCGTACAGCGCCGCAGCGGGGTTCGACGTGCTGTCCCGCGTCGTCGAAGTCGCGTCTGGAATGCCGATCGATCGCTTCCTGAAGACGCGCCTCTTCGACCCGCTGGAGATGAAGGACACGAGCTACATCGTCCCGACCGCCAACCCGAGACTCGTGACGCTCTACAACCGCACGGCTGACGGGCTGCGGCCCGCGCAGAATCCCGGGTTCATGAACGGCATCTACTTCTCGGGAGGCGGGGGCCTCGTCAGCACGGCGGCCGACTACGCGCAGTTCGCGCTGATGCTGGCCAACGGGGGCGAGCTGAATGGCGTTCGGATCCTCAGCCCGCGGCTCGTCGGATTGATGGGCTCCGTCTTCACGCCGGACACGCTGCCTGGGAGACCACGAGGCGAGAGCTACGGCCTGAGCGTGCGCGTCGTCAATGACCCGGTCGCGCGCAATTCGTTCCTCTCCGAGGGAAGCTTCGGCTGGAGCGGCGCGTATGGGACGCACTTCTGGGTGGACCGGAAGGAGAACCTCGTGGCCGTCGCCATGACGCAGACCTCGAACCAGGAGTTCCTGCGCGACTTCGAGAACATGGTGATGCAGGCGGTCGTCGGCGGGGCTCCCGCGCGGGCGACCAGCTCGAACTAGCCTGGCGCCGTTGCCCGTGCGCAGGTTCGCATCCGCCATCGTGATCGCGTTGGCCGTGGCTGCAGGCGGCGTCGCGACGGGAGTCTCCGCCCAGCGCGGGGGACCTCCGGGCGCGCCGCCTTCACCGCGGGCAACGGCTCCCATCGACCTGAGCGGCCACTGGGTGTCGCTCATTACCGAAGACTGGCGCTTCCGCGTGGTCACGCCTCCGAAAGGCGACTACACGTCGGTGCCCTTGAACCCCGCGGGGCGCAAGGCTGCCGACGCCTGGGATCCGACGAGGGACCAGGCGGCAGGTGAAGCATGCCGCGCCTACGGCGCCGGGGGCGTCATGCGGCTGCCCGGGCGGCTGCGCATCGGATGGCAGGACGAGCGCACGCTCAAGATCGACACCGATGCCGGCTCGCAGACGCGCCTTCTCACGTTTGGACCATCACCCTCGCAGGGCGGCGACTGGCAGGGCTCGTCGATCGCGTCGTGGGACCGCTCGCAAAGCGTGATGGGGGCGGGCGGCGGATTCTTCGGGCCTCCGGCTTCACGCGGCGGTTCACTCAAGGTCGTCACGACGAGGATGAAGCCAGGATACCTGCGAAAGAATGGCGTCCCGTACAGTGGTGACGCTGTGATCACCGAGTACTTCGACAGGCTCGAGCTCCCCAACGGAGACGCGCTGCTTGTCGTCTCTTCGGAAGTCGTCGACCCGGCCTACCTCGCCCAGCCGTTCTGGACGAGCACGCACTTCAGGAAACAGAACGACGCGTCCGGCTGGAGCCCGACGCCGTGCTCGGCGCGATGACGCGGCGCCACCTGCCCTCCTGCCCGGCCCTGATCCGCATCGCGGCGATCGCGTGCGCGCTCGCGATGTCGGCTCGCCTCACGGGTCAGGCGCCGGCACCGGCGAACGCAACGGCGCCTGCGGTTGACCTGTCGGGGTACTGGACGTCGGTGCTGCACGAGGACTCGATGGAACGCGGCGCCGGACCAGAGATCGCCGACTACGGCGGCTTCCCCGTCAACGAAGCGGCGCGCCTGTTCGGACTGTCCTACGATCCTTCGCGCCTGACCCTGCGGCACCATCAGTGCGACGGCTACGTGGCGCCGTATCAGATCCGCGCGCTCGGCAACGCACGCGCCTGGGAGGAACGCGACGCGAACACCCATCGCCTCGTCGCGATCCACTGGTTCAACCAGACATTTGAAGGCAAGCGCACGATCTGGATGGACGGCCGCCCGCATCCGCCGGCCTGGGCTCCGCACACCTGGATGGGCTTCTCGACCGGACGGTTCGTCGGCAACGCCATGCGGGTCGAGACGACCCATCTTAAGCAGGGGTGGCTGCGCCGCAATGGACTGCCCGAGAGCGACCAGGCCACCACGATCGAGTTCTTCATCAGGCACGGCGACCGCCTGACTCACACGGTAGTCGTGAACGATCCGGTGTACCTGTCCGAGCCGCTCGTGAAGACGACCGACTTCTATCGGCAGCCCGTCGATCCTCAGAACTGGTTGTTCCCGTGCGATGACGGCGAGCAGATCCTCGGACGCGCCCCGGATGATGTGCCGAACTACCTGTTCGGGCAGAACCCGTTCGTCAAGGAGTACCAAGACAAGCACAAGATCCCGCTCGCAGGTCATCTCGGCGGCGCGCCGACGATGTATCCGGAGATCGCTGCTGGTCTCAAGAGCGGCGCGGATCCGGCGCTGCTGCGTCCTGCGCCCGGGGCAAAGCCGGTCAGTGCAGCGGTCGATCCCGAGCCGCGCGACGGGAACG
>DASTDR010000373.1:0-2645 GCA_035710265.1 Gemmatimonadales bacterium
CTGCGCGATCCAGACGCGGCGCATCGACTCGCGCGTGCGCAGCATGTTGCCGAGGCGCCGGCGTGCGGCGTTCTCGTCCACGCCGTCGTGCTCGGCGCGCATCGCGAGGTGCGCCTCGAGCTCCTCGCGCATCTCGTCGTCGGATGGCCGTCTTCGAAACCAGCGTCCCATCGTGCCCCTGCTCTTTCGATGTTCTTTGAGGCCTAGTCCACCGTCGGCTTCTCGAGCGTGTCGATGACGACGACCTCCACTGGTCCGCGGGCGGATTCGAGCCTGAGCCCGAGCTGCTCCTGCACCGCGGTGGTCAGGCCAGGGGCATCCGGGTCGTCGGGGGGAGGTGGCGGGCCCGGCAGCGCGGCGAATGGCCCTGCACCGCGGCCCGTCGGCGCAAACTTCAGCGCGAAGTCGTAGCGGCCGGTCAAGCCGGTCTTGTCGATCACCGGGCGGCCAACGAGGTCCGACAGCGTGGGAACGATTTGCGCAATCGTGCGCCCGCTGCCGGTCGCGAGGCCGGGGCCCATACGCACAAAGCCGCACGCCAGCGGATCGTTCGGATCGGGGAACGACGACGGAAGTGGGGGCGGGGCGCCACGTCCGGCGGCCGCCTTCGCGTCGGCGAGTCGTTGCTCGATGGTGGCCTGGCATTCGGCGGGTGTGGGCTTGAGATCGGGACCGAGCCGCCCGTCAGAGCGGGCCATGACAAGATTGAAGATCGGCTGTTCGCGCGTCTCGAGATGGGTGGTCAGGTGAAACCGGTCCTTCAGCAGGTTCAGCATCATCACCGTCATCGCCGTTGGCGGCGTGCCCTCGGGCGCCTTCGCCGTGATCGTGTACCGCTCGGTGTTGATCCAGCCGGGCGCACCGACGATCTGATAGTCCGGCTTCTGCAGCGCCTGACGGAGGAGGATCACGATGGGCAGGCCGTTGTACTCGAGCCGGCCCGGCAGCATCCGCATCATCATCGAGCCGCCGTCGACGGCCTTGATCGCCACCACTTCGTACCGGGCGTTCGGGTTCGGCGGCGTTCCCGGAGTGGCAGGCAGAAACTGCTGCGCCGTCGCGATCACGGGGACCAATGCGATCGCCAGGACGAACGCGTTGTGTCGCTGCCTCTTCGTCATGCCCATCGCAGCACCCTCCGCACGCCTTCGGCCAGCGTGGTCCAGCTCTCTTCGATATCCTTCAGACGCTTCCGGCCCGGCTTCGTGAGGCGATACACGCGCGCGCGCCGTCCGTTCGGGGTCACGGTCCAGTCCGCGTCGATGAATCCCGACTTCTCCAGGCGATGCAGCGCGGGGTAGAGCGATCCTTCCTCTACGCGCAGCAGGGCGGCCGAGGCCTCCTGGATGTGCAGGGCGATTCCGAAGCCGTGATTGGGACCCACGGCAAGGGTCTTGAGGATCAACAGCTCCAGCGCGGCCTGGGGGTTTTCTGTGCGGTCCATTCACCCATAGTAGGCTAGGGTAGCAGGATTAGGCAAGAGGATGACTCATGACGTCATCGTGGTCGGAGGCGGCTTCGCAGGCCTGAGCGCCGCCACGGCGCTGGCCGAGCGCGGCGCCTCCGTCCTCGTGCTCGAGGCACGGCCGAGCCTGGGCGGGCGCGCGACGGCGTTCACCGATCCCGCGTCCGGCCAGCGCGTGGACAACGGCCAGCACGTGCTCACCGGCGCCTACCGCGAGACATTCCGCTTTCTGCGCCGGCTCGGAATGGACACCGGCGTCCGTCTGCAGCCGGGGCTGTCGGTGGACATCGTCGATCGCGCCGGACGCGCGTCGCGCCTCGCGTGCCCGCCAGTGCCTGCGCCCCTGCACCTGCTGATCGGAGCCCTGCGGTGGGACGCGATCGGGTGGAAAGACGTGAGAGCGCTGGCCCGCATGCGGCGCGGAGGCGGGGCGGCGCCTCCGTCAGCGACAGTACGCACGTGGCTCGAGCAGCAGGGCCAGACGCCGCGTCTCATCGAGCTGCTGTGGGAGCCGCTCGCCGTCGCGGCGCTGAACCAGTCGATCGACCAGGCGGCCGCGTCCATGTTCCGCGCGGTGCTCACGCGCACCTTCACCAGGGACCGCCGCGACAGCGCGCTGGGGCTGCTGCTCAGGCGGCTCGACGAGCTCTACGCGTTACCGTCGAAGGCCCTGATCGAACGACGCGGCGGGGAAGTCAGGCTCAACGCTCCCGCGCGCGTGAGCGCGGACGCGTCGCTCGGGCCGGTGCGTGTGAAGGACGAGACATTCCAGTCGCGCGCCCTCATCTGCGCGACGGCCTGGTACTCGCTGCCGGCCGTGTTCGAAGGCCGCCCGGCGGCGCTGGCTGGCGTGATCGAGGCCGCGGAAACGACCGAGGCCTCCCCGATCGTCACCGTCAATCTGTGGTTCGATCGCTCCGTGACCTCGAGCGCGTTCGTCGGCCTGCCCGGCAGGACGATGCAGTGGGTGTTCGATACGCGCGCGCTGCTGGGCGAGTCGAGCTCGCACCTGTCGCTCGTGTCGAGCGGCGCCGAGGCGATCGTGGGGCGGAGCAACCAGGAAATCATCGACCTGGCGCTCGGCGAGCTCGCGGCGGCTATCCCCCGGGCGCGCGAGGCCGTGCTCCGGCGCGCCGTCGTCGTGCGCGAGAAGCGGGCAACCTTTTCGGTCGCGCCCGGT
>DASTDR010000374.1:0-3704 GCA_035710265.1 Gemmatimonadales bacterium
GTCGCTGGTCGTGTGCTGATTCCCTCAACTTCAAGTCCGCACGTCCTAGGCGTCACGTCCAGCGACAACGCGTGTTGGCCACGATTCCACACCTTGAATGATCCTTCGATCACTTGACCCTGAAACACTTCACCGACATCAATCGTGGTAGGACTCACTTCGACAGTCGGGCTCACTTCCCTTGAACGTAGCGCCGCAACCCATGCAGTCGCCAATAAAACGCCGATCACGCACATGTTGCGAGCTCGCATCAAGCCTCCTAGTCGGACCAGCGTTACTTCCTCCCGGCGTTTCTGACTCGGGGCAGACCGTAGAACTCTTCGCGTGTCACTTCCTTGTACACCTCTGACACCATGAAGAGTTCTGGCTCTGGCTCGCCTGAGCGTATCTCGGTAGGCTCAAGAACGCTTACTTCTCCGTCGTCGTAAACGCGCTCACGCCCCAAACGGGCACAAGACAAATCGACGGCGTACCACATAGTCGTCCCGTCCGTGATCGTGATGGGAACCGCCCGGACCCCGGCTCTGATCTCTGGCGATCCCAGTCGTTCGCTCTTCGCAAACGGCCTCCCAGTCAGGGTCCTTACACACTGCGATGCCGGGTTGCGCAACATCCGCGCCATCTGAACTGGCGATATCGCAGCGGTGTATTTCACCTCCCTGAGATCGTCTACGTCCATGAGAACTCCTCGCGACGACACAATTCGTCTTCCTGCGATTCGTTGTCCCTTCCATGCTGGGTTCAGTGTGTCAGTCGATTCGACGAACGAACCATCGGATCGGAGGGCATACACTTGTGTTGTTCCGATCCTGCTCTGCCCCCCTGGCATCTGAAGTTTCTCGACGAGCGTCACTGTGTACGGCTGCAGGGAGGACGGTTGAACCAATACGATCTCATCGTCCTCGTCGTGGGACTCAAAAGGGCCCTTCAACGACAGCGTATAGGCAGTCGCAACTATCAAAGTGGCCGATAGCCCGACGAGCGTAGTTCGTATGAAGCTGACAAGCCTCACTGTCATGCTACTGGCTCTCCATCATCTGTCTCGTAAGCAGGTCTAACTCCTCAGCTGGCCACCCACCAGAACACGATAGACATGGGCGCCCGCCTAGCCCTACTTACCAGCGAGCGCTTCATCGAGCGCATCTTTGAAGACACGATACGGCTGTGCGCCGACGATTCGACGCCGTAGCCGTATGCGACCGTCGCTCTGAACCGCGCCGATCAAGAAGGTCGGCGTAGAGACGACGCCAAGGCGCTGTGCCTCCGAGCGATCATGTGTAATTGCGGAATCGGTCTGGCCCTGCAGGCATTCCTCAAATGAGCTGCCGGGCAGGCCGAGATCTACTGCGTTAGTGAGCAGAACTTTACGTTCGAGGGGTCGCGACTCGCCGAAGAGGCGCCCGTGCATCTGCCAGTACAGTCCAGCCGCCGCCGCACATTGAGCCGCTTGCGCTGCGTCTAACGCATGAGGATGAATCTCGTCCAATGGAAGGTGCAGGCTCAAATACTGGACGTGCCTAGGTTCTATGTATTCCCGTTCGATCACCTTTAGCGCGTCCTGCGCATATCGGCGGCAGAAGGGGCACTCAAAGTCGACAAACTCAATGAGTGCGATCCCCGCAGTCGGTGAGCCAAGCCTCGCGACATCATCCCGCGGTTGAATGTCCCCATCGAGCTCTGTAACCGCGACTTGCCTGCCAGTCCCGATGGCAGGGCTGGCAAACACTCGCCACACCAGACTGGCCGCCGCGGCAACAACCGCGATGGTGGTTACGATGTCCGAGATGGTGCGTACTCGGGAGCTGACTTCTTTCATAGCTGCGACCTTAACCGCGCGCGCAGTGTGGCGTGGATGGATGCGTTCAGTGCGGAACGCACTGTAGCCCTATGAGGCATCAACGGCAATACAAGGAGCGACGTACATATAGAGTTCCGGTCCGACAAGAGTGGGGGGGCTTGGCGGGCGACCGTGCAAGCATTCTTCGATAGCCGTGGATTCATTTGGGCTTGATCCGCTTTGGTGGACGGTGACGCTACCTGAGTCATTCGTCGCTCATAGGCCCTCGGCCGCTGGGGTCGATTCATGACAAGGGTTGTGGGTGAAGTCGAGCTGTCGCCGTCCAGGTAAACGCACGATTCCAGCCTCGTCAAGCCGAGCAGCAGATGCCGGGGAGTGTCAGTTTCGCGTGTGAGACGGGGCGATACGTTTACCTTGGGGGAAAACCGCGTTCAATGCGAATTGTCAAGTCGCTGTGGTCGCCTCTGTCCGTCCACACGGAGGTAGCGTTCATAGCGCGGCTTCATTCTTGCGCACGCGGGGCCGTGAAGCGCTCTTCGTAAAAGAAGCTCGGATCTCTCGGGCGACGCAAGTGAGCCAGTCGCGGTCGACAAAGACTCGTCAAGTGCTCACGAGCCGCGCGCAGTCGGATACGCTGCTCCCGGGCGCGTCCACGAGCCTCGCCGCGACGCGGTGCATGCTCGCGAGCATGGCTTCAACTCCTTCTGGACGATATCGATGGCTGTTGAAGGTCGCGACAAAGGTGAAACCCTCCATGCTCTCCTGCATGCGGATGTCCAGATCGCTATTTCGCAGGCTTACTGACGTGACCGGTTCGAGAGAGGCCTCTCGGTCGTGAGGTTTCTGTTTCGGCAACAAGTCGAAGTTGATCCTCGAGTCATGTGTATCGAGCACGCGACCCAGGCGCTGCCACAGCGCAGGCAGCGGCAGCCCTTCGTGTGCTTGGGCGTCGCTGACCGCTGTCGCTACCTGCCGGCACAACTCGGCACAGGTCGCTTCAGGCGTGACCTCGACAATCACCACATGCGTATTCGCACACCATCCGATCATCTGAGCAAACGCCCGTTGCCTCCGATTCGCGAAGTTCGCCCAGAACGCAACGCGGCGCTTGCCTGTTTGATAGTGCAGGACGATGGTCATGACGGTTCGGAAGAACGTGTAGGGGGTTGCAGGCAGCCGTGCGAGTAGTACCTGGATGGCGGCGGACTCCGTCGTCCCGAGGACGAGGCGCAACTGCGACATATTCATCCCGGGAACAGAGACGGCGAACGGTATGTCGCCATGCCGAATGCCGGCGCCATCGAGAGTCGCCCACTGATGACGCCAGTAGTGCTCTTCTGGTTCGAAGCCTCCTGCACGAAATTGGCGTTGCTGCCATACGGCGAAGTCGGGAGAGTGCACGTCAACGGTCGGAAGGGAGCTTACAACCCCTCTCACGTCGGCTTCGTAGATCGACACGAATTCCCGGCTGAACACGCCCATCGACCAGCCGTCGACGGCAAGGTGTGACATCCCTAGAACCAGCAACTGTTCGCCCGTGTCGATCCTGATCATGGTCGCGCGCATCTGGGGCGCCCGTGTGATATCCAGCGGTCGCGAGAGCTCGTCGGCGATCACCTGGTCGATTTCAGCGGCCGATCGCAACTCGCGCTCGCGAACATCGAGCCGGGCCATCGGCATCAGCCTCTGCGTGTACAGACCAGGCACGAAGAGTCCGGTGCGGACGAAGAAGCTGAGTTGCATGACGCGGTCCGGGCCCGAGTACCTGATCGACGGTCCGTACGCCATGCGCAACGCTGCGTGACGCTGGATGACGGTGTTGAGCGCACGCGCCAGCGCGAGCGGCTCCACCTTATGCAGCCGAAACAGGATCGGAAACATCCACCCGGCGAACTGGCGCTGGCGA
>DASTDR010000375.1:0-2113 GCA_035710265.1 Gemmatimonadales bacterium
CCGCCGGGCTCGTTCACCTCCTGCAACGCTGTCTCGTCAAAGACCCGCGGGATCGCCTGCAGGCCATTGGCGACGCCCGCATCGAGCTCGATGAGATCTCGAGAACGTCGTCCGAGCTCCGGCCGTCGTCGCCGCGACGGAACGAGCGTTCCCGCGTGCTCGCCTGGAGCCTCGCCGCGCTTCTGGTCTGCTCGGCCGCCGGCGCTGCAGCGTTCGTCTGGTGGCCTCGCGAGGTGACTGCTCCATCGTCAATCAGCCGATGGACGATTCAGCTGCCCGAGGACCAGAGCATCGCGGCTGGACGGCTGCCCGGCGGGCTCGGCATCGGGAGGCCCTCCATCGCCCTCTCCCCCGATGACCGCTACATCGTCTACGTCGTCGAGCGCGGCGCACAGACGATGCTGCACGTGCGCGCGACGAATGAGTTCGAGGGCAAACCGATTCCCGGGACGGAAGGAAGCTTCCAGCCGTTCTTTTCTCCCGACGGGCAATGGGTCGGCTTCTTCACAGACACCAAGCTCAAGAAAGTGTTCCTGCAAGGCGGATCGCCGGTCGAGTTGTGCGACGCCGTTCACGTGTACGGCGCCAGCTGGGGCAGCGACGATCGCATCTACTTTGCCGACCGGGAAGCAAACCGGCTCACCAGAATCGCTGCGACCGGCGGGACACCCGAGGTGGTGGCCAACTCCAGCGAGGTGGGCACGACGCTGCTATGGCCCCATATCCTGCCGGGTTCGAAGGCGGTTCTGTTCAACTCGCCGTTTCCCGGGACCATCAACGTCCTGTCATTGGAGGACCGGCGCCGTCGCCCGCTCATCGCCGGCGCGAGCGCCGCATACGCTGCGAGCGGCCACATCGTGTTCTCGCGCGGGAGCGACGTCCTGGCGGCGACGTTCGATCTCGAGCGCCTGGCGATCACAGGACCGGCGGTGCCCGTGCTGGAGAACGTCCGCACCGAAGCGCTCGACGCCAGCCAGTTCTCGATCTCGACCCGAGGTACGCTTGCGTACGTCGAGGGAGGTTTCGCGCGATACGCCAACCTCGTGTGGCTCGATCGGCAAGGGCGAGAGACTCCGGTGGACGTGCCGGCCCAGGTCTATGGATCGTTCACACTCTCGCCGGACGGGCGTCGCGTCGCCGTCATCATTCCCGCGCAGGCGGAGGGCCAGACCAACGACATTTGGATTTACGATCTCGAGCGACGCAACCGGAGGCCGCTGGCCACGCGCGTCCAGAACAACCCGGTATGGGCTCCTGACGGCAGGTCTGTGTTTCTGAGTCTGGAGCAGAACAGTGCGGTGAACATCTACCGGCAAACCGTCGACGGGACCGGCGTTGCGGAACGGCTGACAGAGAGCCGGTACAACCAGTTTCTGCAGACCGTTTCGCCGGACGGCAAGATCCTCGTCTACGGTGAAAGCACGGCGTCGGGTGATCGCGATTTCTGGTCGCTGAGGCTGGACGGCAGCGGGAAGCCCCAGCTGTATCTGCAGACACCGGCGCGAGAGGTCTTCGCCGCATTCTCACCGGACGGCCGGTGGCTCGCCTATGTCAACGATGCCGCCGGCCGGTATGAGGTTTACGTCGTCGCCGCGGACGGAACGGGCGACAGGCGGCTGGTCTCCACGGAAGGCGGCGAAGAACCGCGTTGGTCGGCGCGGGGCGATCTCTTCTACCGCAACGGCCAGCAATGGATGGCCGTCGCCGTCACGCCCGGGGCGTCCGGCGCCGCCTTCAGCGCGGGTCGGCCCCAGACGTTATTCGAAGGACCGTTTCCGAACATTCCCGGTTATTCGTACGACGTCACGGCGGACGGCCAGCGATTCCTGATGGCCCGCGAGGCGGTCACGGGACGCTCCAGGGAAATCCGCATCGTCCTCAACTGGTTCGAAGATCTGAAGCAACGCGTGCGTGCGGCCGGCCAGTAGCCTCGGACCTTCCTCGTCAAGCGACCGCGGCAACGCGTTCCCGGATCTTCGTGGCCAGGTCGTGCGCCAGCTTCTCCACCTGCGCCCAGTCGGTCAACTCGTGGTCCCGGCTCGTATCGGTGGGACCGCCCTCCTTCTTCGAGATCTGCTTGACGATGAAGCGGATCAAGAAGTTGTACTGCAGG
>DASTDR010000376.1:0-6462 GCA_035710265.1 Gemmatimonadales bacterium
GGCAGCCGTCGCCCATCGTCCCGAGCTGCTGATTCTGGACGAGCCCTCGTCCGGCCTCGACGCGATCGTCCGCCGCGACATCCTCGACGCCATCGTACGCACCGTGGCCGACGACGGGCGGACGGTGATCTTCTCGTCACATCTGCTCGACGAGGTCGAGCGGATGTCGGACCACGTGACGTTGATCCATCAAGGTCGAGTGGCGCTGAGCGGCGTACTCGACGATGTACGCCGCGGGTACCGGCGCAGCCGCGTGCGATTCGTCGAGCACTTCGATCAACCACCCGTTATCGATTCCGCACTGGTCATGGAAGGCGGGGGCCGCGCCTGGAGCGTCATCCACGGCGGATCGCCCGAGCGGTTCCATACGTCGGTTCTCGCGCTTGGCGGCGAAGTCGTCGAATCGCGCGATGCCACGCTCGAAGAAATCTTCCTGGCGCGCGCGGGCCGCAGTCGCTCGCCGGTGGAGGCGGCATGAGCTTGAGCTCGTCTGTCGTCGCGATTCTGTGGGAGACCTGGCGGGTGACACGCGTCGAGGCCGCCTGGAAGCTGGCTTTCGGGATCGGTGGGCCACTCGCCGTCCTGGCCCTGAGCGCCGCCTTTGCGCCTGCCGGCAATGCGAAGACGTATGAGGACGCCGCGGTCGCCATGATCCTCCTCGTCCTGCCGCACGTGATTGGCTGGCCATCTCTTGCGAGGCTCAATGGCGGTCGACCCGGGTTTCCGCTTTCTCTCCATTACACCCGTCCGGTCCGGACGGTCGTCATCGTCGGTCTCCCGATGGTGTATCTCGCGGCCGTGTCGTGGGCGATTTACCTCGTGTCGGCGCTTCTCCTGAGGGTGGCTTCGGGCTATGCATTCCCACTCCTGCCCGTCGCCGCGTGGATGGCGGCGTTCACGCTGGTCTGGGTCGCGGCGACCTGGTCGACCTCTCGCAAGGACACTCAGGTGAACGTGATGGTGCTTGCCATCGCGGCAGCCTATCTGCTGTCCATGCATCGCCTGACAGCCGTGGAGATCCCGGGCGGCTACGACTGGCCTCCGCGTCTGTGGCCGACGCTGTTCGACTGGCCGCTCACCGACTACGCGGGGATCGCGCTGCTTGGCCTGGTATCGTTCGCCGTCACGGTCGCCGGGGTGAGGCGACAACGTCGCGGCGAACCATGGGCGGAAGTACCCTCGGCGCCACGCGACGGATTCCGGGACCGGCTCATCAACCTGTTCCGTTTCCCGTGTCCCACCTCGTCCGCGACGCGGGCGCAAGTCTGGTTCGACTTGAAGTCCACCGGGCTGCCGCTCCTGACGATCGGAGTGTCGCTCGGGATCGTGATTCTGCTGCTGGGCGCGGTCAGCACTCGTATCGATGCCGCAACCTTTGACGGGTTCCCAGCGGACATGTCTTGCCCGGACAGCGGATGCTTCTGGGGCCCCGCGCGACTGCTGGCCGCGCTCGTTGCCACCTTCTCCCCGCTGATCGTCGTGTTCCTCGTGGGAAATGCTTTCGGTATTCGCCGGAAGCACGGACGCTCGTACGTCAGCGCGTTCGAGGCGACCCAGGCGCACGGCGCCGCGCAGCTCGCCGCCCTCAAACTCCTCGTCAGGTCGGCCTGCTTCCTGGCCGCGTTCTTCGCGGTCAGCGTGAGCGCATGGACAACGCTGTCACTCCTAGGCGACGAGGTCTTCATCGCGATGTGGAGCGTGCCTCTGAGCAGTCAGGTGCGTGGAATCACAGGCGCCGTCACGGCGCTGACTTGGTACGAGCAGCTCGCCCTGGTGGTCGTGACGGCCGTCGGGGTCGCCGTCTGGGTGGCGGTGTTCGCCGTGCTTGCAGCACTGTGGACCCGCTATTCCCGTCGCGCGACCATCACGGCATCGTCGCTGCTGCTCTCCGGTCTCGCGCTCGCGCTGCTGGCGCTGGCGGCACGAAACGGGATCGTGTCGCCGTTCGTGTTCGACGCGCTCTTCGCGGCAGCACGCTGGATCTTCTTTGGTGCGATGGTGTTCACGACCGTCTACGTCTTCTGGAGCGGCTTCGCGGAGCGCGTGCTGACCATTCGCTACGCGAGCGGCACCGTCGCGATGTCGGCGGCATTCGGGGCGGCGTGGCTGACAGTGCTGCACATGGCCGGAGTGCAGCTTGCCGGGATGTCTGCGATCAACGCCGTGTCGATACTGTCGCCAGCGTTGCTGCCGCCCATCTTCAGCGCGCTGGCGCCCTGGTCGCTCAGCCGCGCTCGCCATACGTGAAGGAGGTCTCCATGATGGTTCGAATCGCTCAGAGACTTACATTCATTGCCGTCGTGCTTTCGGCGCTCGCAGCCGCGCCGATCCCGGCATCGGCGCAGGCGCCGGCCGCGACCGCGGCGCCGACGCTGGAGGCGCGGCTCGAGCGGCTCGCGGCCGAGATCGAACGCAACCGCATCGACCAGCACGCACCCGGCGCGGCGGTGGCCGTCGTGCGGGGCGGCGAGCTGATCTTCGCCCGCGGATTCGGCCTGGCGAACATCGCCGACAAGACTGCCGTGACGCCCGGGACCCGCTTCTTCATCGGCTCTACCACCAAGGCGTTCACGGCGACGCTCGTCGGGATGCTGGTGGACGAGGGCCTGATGCGCTGGGACGACCCGGCCGACCAGCATCTGCCGTATTTCACGCTGGCCGTCAACAGCGACGACCCCGCCGCTCGCGCGACCGTTCGTGATCTGCTCAGCCATCGAACCGGTTTTCCGCGCATGAGCATGTTGTTGGCGGGCGGCGCCCTGTCATCCGAAGAGATCCTTCGGCAGGCCTCGCAGGCCGAGCCACTCTCCAAGTTTCGCCAGCGGTTCCACTACAACAACGAACAGTACCTGGCGGCCGGGTGGGCAGCGGCTGCGGCCGCGGGGCGCACCTGGGACGAGCTGACGCGTTCGCGGATCCTCACTCCGCTCGGCATGACGAACACAGAGACGTCGGCCCGCCGCGCCAGTGCCATGCCCGATCTGGCCCGTGGCTACATCTGGCACAAGGAAACCGGGACGAACGAGGAGCCTGAGCAGAACGTGCGCGGGATCAGCTCCCTGGACCGAATCGGGCCCGCCGGCTCCATCAGCTCCACCGCGTTGGACATGGCGAAGTGGCTCCGCTTCCTGCTGGCCAAGGGCCAGGTGAATGGGAAGCCTCTGATCCGCGCGGAAACGCTCGCGGAGACGTGGACCCGGCAGATCGCCATGAACGCGAGTCTTGGATACGGCATGGGATGGATGTTGCGCGAGTGGCGCGGGCAGCCCTTGATCCTGCACGAGGGGCAGATTCCCGGCCAGAGCGCCATGGTCGCGCTCCTCCCCAAGTCGGATCTCGGCATCGTCGTGCTCGTCAACCAGAACGCGTCGCTGCTCGGCGGGCTCGCGGTCGACCTCGTTCCGAGCATTCTGCTCGGGGACGCGCCGGCTCAGGCCGGTGGGGACGCGGGCGACGTGTCGCCGTACCTCGGCCGGTACGTCGCGAACTTCGCCACGTTCTCGAACGAGATCTTCACGGTCCAGACCCGCGAGGGCGGATTGGCGCTGAACATCCCGTCGCAGACGCTCTTCGCGTTGAACCCGCCGGACGCGCAGGGGCGCTGGCAGTTTGCGCTCACCGACCAGATCGCCGTCTCGTTCCGGCGCAACGGGGCCGGCGAGGTCGTCGCGATCAACGTGCACCAGCAGGGGATGACATTCGAGGCGCTGAGGGAAGGCGTCGAGGAGGCGCCCGAGATCGATCTCGCGCGGCTCCAGAAGTATCTGGGCACTTACCGGTCCGACACCGGGCTCGACATCACGACGTTCATCCAGAACCAGCGCCTGGCGATCCGGATCAGGGGCACCACGGTGCTCGATCTGCACCCGCCGGATGCCGAGGGCCGCTGGGCGGCTCGCGCCAACGCGCAGGTCGCCGTGGTGTTCGACGAATCGGACACGGGGGAGGTGACCGGCCTTCGCTTCTTCCGTCCTGCCCCGGTCCCCGTCATGAAGCTCGCCGCCGTGCCGCGCGAAACGCCGGCTCTGCCCACCATCGCGGAGCTGCTGGCGCTCGGACCGGGCGGGCAGCGAGACCGGCAGTCCGCCCGCACGGTTCGGACGACCGGAACCGTCCGGTTCCCTCAGTCGGCCGTGACAGGGCGGTTCCAGATCGTGACAGCGGGCGACGACCGGTTGCGCACCGACATCAACCTCGGACGTCTGGGCACAGTGCGCACGGCGCTGAACGGCGATCGGGGTTGGGTGGACAACAGCTTCGGCGGGGAGCCGACGGCAATCCGTGGCGAGATGCTCGAGCAGATGCGCCTCACTCACCCGTCGGTGCTCTTCGGCGACTGGCGCCGCCACTACGACTCGGTGGCGGTGCTGCGCCAGGACAAGCTCGACGGCAAGCCGGTCTACGTCGTCGAGTTGCGGAAAAAGGGGCTGCCCAACGTCACGCTGAGGGTCGACGCGGAGTCCGGCGATCTGCTCGCGCTCACCACGACGCTCGTCATGCCGGGACTCGGTCCAGTGCCATCGACCACGCGGTTCGAGGACTACCGCCTCGTTGACGGAGCGCGGCTGCCGTTCCGCCAGGTGGAGTCGAACGAGCAGTTGGGCAGGACGGTCTACGAGATCGAGCGCGTCGAGCTCGACGTCGAGATCGAGAACGAGCTGTTCGTACTGCGCTAGGCCACGTTCACGGCGGAACTCAGGAGAACGCAATGTTGACTCGATGGACGGGCGTGGGTCTTCTGATCGCAGGCATTGCGATTGGCCTTGGCGTAGCCGGACTGCGGGAGGGTCCCGTCGTGTCGGCTCAGGACAGCCCCTCGTGGACACCGGAATCGACTGAAAGCGTGGACGCGGCGGCTCCGTGGCTCGGTGCGGCTGCGCGCCTCGAGATCACCACGACAGGCGTTTCGATAGCCGGTAGATACAAGGTGGCGTGCGAACAGTAGCCAGAGCTCTTACTGATCACGGTCCGGCTGCCTTCGACTTCGCTCAGGCCAGGAAAGCCGGACACTACGAACGTTTAGAGAAAGCTGGAAGGTTGACCATGAACAGTATTCGCTCGACGTGTGCATTCGCCTGCGCTGCCCTGCTCGCTGCGACAGCAGTGTCCGCGCAGCAACCCTCGGCGTCCACGGCCTCCGCGACGACCGCCACGACCTTCGAGGTGGCGTCCATCAAGCCGAGCCCGCCGGGCGATCCATCGAACCCGCTGAGCATGATGCCGATGTTTTCGCCGCGGCCCGGTGGGCGGTTCACGGCGACCAACATGCCGCTGTGGGCGCTCATCTCCACGGCGTGGGAGCTGCCGGACTTCAGGATCGTTGGCGGCAGCAAGGAGCTGATGAGCACCAAGTACCACATCACGGCCAAGGCGGAAGGCGGCGCCACGATTGGAATGAAACAACTGCTGCCGATGCTGCAGAACCTGATCACCGAGCGGTTCCAGCTGAAGTTTCACTTCGAGCCGCGCGAGATGTCGTACTACGACCTCGTGCTCGCGAGCGGCGACGGCAAGACCGGGCCCGAGCTGAAGCCCTCGAAGTCGGATTGCAGCAACGCCGACGAGATGAACGCGACGCGGGCCGACGCGCAGGCGAAGGGCGACTTCGCCGCGCTCATCCCGAAGCCGGGCGAGTTCTTCCCGTGCACGATTGCTCCGAACCTGGCCGGCGGTCCGGCCAACCTGTCGCTGCATGGCGACGGCCAGGAGATCAAGGTGCTTGTGGACCTGCTGTCGCAATTCACCGGCAAGCACGTCCGAGACAAGACGGGCCTGACCGGCCTCTATGACTTCGACATGAAGCTCGACATGCAGGCGCTCCTGGGACTCGTCCAGAAGCTGGGTGTGGACGTGCCGACTGCCGCGCTGTCGAACCTGCAGTCGGATGGCTCGTCGGTGATGACCGCGCTCAGGGAACAGCTCGGGCTGAAGCTCGAGTCGGCCCGTGGTCCGGTTGACGTGCTGATCATCGACAGCGTCGAGGCGCCGACTCAGGACTAGCGCACCGAGGAGTTCTTGACATTCGAGCCCGCGGGAGGATGATCGCATCCTCAATCCGAGTACCGCGGAGGCATAGACATGGAGCGACTCGTCAAGATTGCGGCAGTGTGCATCGCTGTATCCGTGGTCATCCTGTTGAGCAACAGGATGGGCGCTGTCCAGGGGCAGCAGAAGAGGACTCCCGGGCAGGGCTTCGCCGCCGTCCCGGGACTCAAGGGCGGGAACGACGCGTTCGGTCCCTACGATCCGGTGGCAAACTGGCCCCGGCCCATGGGAGAGAGTCTTCCCGACCATCAGGCCTGGACATGGTCGCAGTCCACTGACATTTTTCCCGAGAGTCCCGACCGGGTCTTCGTGACGCAGAAGGGCGAGTTGCCGGTCCTTCAACTCGGGCGCGGGACCACCTGGCTTCCGCAGATTGGACCGAGCATCAAGTTCCCCGTCGGGGGCGGTCTGCCTGTA
>DASTDR010000377.1:0-6142 GCA_035710265.1 Gemmatimonadales bacterium
CGGCACAAATCAAGAATGCGCAGGCACTCTGCGCGTCGGTCGCCGCCGCCGGCCTCTCGATGCGGGGATGCCCGGTGAAAACGACGGTCGACCGCTAGTTGCGCCATAAAGGGCACGAAGTGTTGCAGCCACGAAGACACGAAGGCCACGAGGCTTGTTCCCGGTTCCGGAGAACAGCGAACAACTGTTGTGATCCTCGTGCCTTCGTGGCGGTTCCCTTCGTGTCCTTCGTGGCCATTCGTCGCGATCGTCGTGGCTTCGTGGCCACTCGTCGCTCACTCTGAGAAGACTCCTGAGGTGCAAAGATTTCGCGCTGTGTTTGCAAGGAGTGCTTCCGCCTCGTCTGGGCTAAACAGACGACCACGTGGACACTCACTCTTGGCCCAGTCAACGCAGATCATGAGGCACCAGGACGGTCCCCACCGCGCTCGAGTTGAGCTGCGAGGAGTTGGTACAGGTCACCGTAATCGAATAGACCCGTCCCGCGCCGAGACCATTCCGCTCCGCACGAAGGTTGAGGCTGAGCGGTCCGATCAGGCTCCAATCGGAGGCTCCCAACGGTTCGTTGCTCGTCACGCTGGTGATCTCACACGCGGGCGACGGATCGGTGTCGTCTGTCACCGTCACACCGATGGTCACCGACGCCATTTGCCCGTTCGGAGGCCAGAGGACGTCTGGTGTCGCCGTCAGTGCCGAGATCGCCGGCGGCACGACAGCGGGAAAACTCGGACAGGGCGAAGGTCCCGGTCCTGAATATGTGATGCACCAATTCCCGTCGAACGTGTTGCGCGCGCCGTTCGTCAGCGCTCCGTCTTTGATGTCGAAGCCGACCGGCCCGTACGTTCTGGAGACCTGGCTGGGCGGGTTCCCGGCGACGATGTTCCGGCGGATCGTGTTGCCGGACGCACCCGCCTGAATCAGGATACCGTTCGTGTTTCCGGTGATGCTGTTGTGCTCGATCAGGTTGCCGCTGCTGGTGCCGAGGAGGCCAACACCGAAGTCATTGTTCGAGGCGACGGTCGGCGCCGCTGCGCACAACGGCGCCGCGCAGACGGAACCGTTGCCGCCCAGGAGATTGTTGACGATGTGATTGTTGTGGCTGCCGGGGAGGCAGATCCCCCCACACGGACCTCCACCAGAATTGACGGCGTTCCTGATCGAGACGATTCCTTCAATGACGCTGTCCGTCATGCCAGTCGCCAGCAGCCCGCTGAGACAATTGTGGTGTGAGGTGACGTGCTTGATCGTGACGTTGGTGCTGACGCCAGCCCTTCCGACGATGAAGATGCCGTGGCGCGTGAACTTCTGCACCATGCCGGGGCCGATGATGTGCACACCCGGCTGGCTGGTGGCCGCGTTCGTGCCGTTGTTGATGCCGTCCGCCTGGCCGGAGAGCGGACAGGTCGTCGTGTCGTCAGGATTCGCAGGACCCGTGATGGTGAACCCGTTCAGCCGCAACGCCATGTTGGGCGCGGCGAACTGGATGCATGGGATCGCCGTCGCGGTGCATGTCACATCGCCAACGAGCTGGCTGTCTTCGACGATGATTTTCGTCACGCTGACAGGTCCGCTGATGTCCTCGGCCGCGGCAAGGGTGGCGCACACAGTCAGACACACCAAAGCGAATACAAACCTTACGACATGCACACATTTCATGGCGTCCTCTTTTGGTCTCTGTCTCATGAGGCCTGCGGCCCTCGTTCGGTGGCAAGAACCATGTGCCCGGTGAGCGGCGCGCCGCATCTTCCCTACTTCGGCTGGTACAGCACGAACCCGTGCGTTGCGCCATTCGCGTCAGCGTAATTTCCGGCGATGTCGCCGCCGGCGTTGATGGCGACCCCGCAGGTGAATGACGCGCCGGGTGCTTCAAACGACCGGTACTCGCCGTGGCGGTCGCGCACGAAGGTCAGCCCGCGGTTGCTCGCGGCGAAGTAGCAGCCGACGATATCTCCGGCAGCGTTGATGCCAAACGCACCAGTGTTCAAGCCGCCGGGGAAGGGGACGTCGAGCATGGTATAGCCGTCCGCGGTCAGGAGAAAGCCGTGAGACGCCCCGGTCGTCGTTGCGAACGCGTCAATCGTGTTGAGTGGAACAGCGGGTCCAATGAAATACACACCGACGATGTCCCCGCGGTCGTTGATCGAGTGGGCGTGTGTGTGGGTCGCGCCGGGGATGTCGAAGCTTCGGTACTCGCCGGCGCGGTCTCGAATGAATCCGTGCATCAGTCCGAGGGCGCCAAACCAGCCGACGATTTCGCCGGATGCGTTGATGGAGCGGGGGCGCGTCTGAACCGCTCCCGGCACCTCGATCTTGCTGAACCCGCCGTACGCCTCCAAAAGGTAGCCCCGAGGCACAGGGCCCGGTCGTTGCCAGACGCCGACAACATCCCCACGCGCGTTGATGCCCTGAGCGGAAGTCCGATTAGCCAGCGCCTCGGCAAAGGGCGCGTCGATCGTCGTGAGGGTTCCCCCGGCGAGCAGAAACCCGTGCACCACCCCAGGCGCGGTGATGTAGTGGCCCACAAGTCGGCCGTCGGCCGTAATCCCACGGACCACAGTCTGGATGGCGCCGGGGACGTCGATGGTCTCGAACCTGCCAGTCAGTTCCTGGGCCGCACCCGGTCGTCCCGTCAACGCGATCAGGGCGAGGATGGCGGCCAGCGTACCGCGGGTTGCTCTGAGACGTCGTTGCTGCTGTGTCATGGTGTGCATCTCCCGGCGCTTCAGCGCCTTGCGTCGGACCCGCATCGGTGGCAAGAGCCCTTATCTGAGATCGCGCAAAGGAGCGGCTGCGGGGGGTCACGGGCGATGGCGGGTCTGGTTGCATCTGGAACGTGGCGACTCTATCCTCATGACGTCCCTGCGTTTAGCCGAGACGTGATGCCTCCCTCCCGCGACGTCACCGGGTTGCTCGACGATTGGACGCAGGGCGACGCTCGAGCGCTCGATCGATTGCTGCCGCTGGTCTACGAGGAGTTGCGCCGCATCGCCGCGCGCCAGCTGCGACGGGAACGCGCGGGCCATACGCTCCAACCCACCGCGTTGGTCCACGAGGCCTACCTGAAACTGGTCGATCAGCGGCGCGTCGATTGGCGGAATCGCGCACATTTCTACGGTGTGGCGAGTCAGGTGATGCGACGACTCCTCGTCGACCACGCGCGCCGGCACAATGCGAACAAACGCGGCAACGGATTCGAATGGGTGGCGATTGACGAAGCCCTCAACGTGCCGGCACCCAGTCAGATCCCGGTTCTCATGCTCGACCACGTGATCGGGCGGTTGGAGAAGCTCGATCCGCGTCTTGCGCATCTGGTCGAAGTGCGCGCGTTTGGAGGCTGCACGCTGGAAGAGGCGGCGGAAGTGCTCCACGTGTCCGAGTCCACCGCCAAGCGGGAGTGGCGCACGGTCAAGGCATGGCTGATTCGTGAGTTGCAGGCGGACCGCTCGCATGACTGAGGCACGCTGGGCGCAGGTCAAGGCGCTCTTTCAAGCCTCGGTCGAGCGACCACTGTCGGAACGAGCCGCCTTCCTGTCCGCGGCAGCCGGCAGCGACGAGCCGCTGCGCCGCGAGGTGGAATCCCTCCTCCGTTCGGATGATCCCGATGCCGCGCTGACGAACCTGCTCCAACGCCAAGACGCCAGTCCGCGCCGTGAGTCGATCGAGACCCACGACGTGCCGTCGGACGACACGCGGACGGAGACCGCCTCGGCTATTTGGACGACCATCGGCCCGTACCGCGTCGTGGGCCTCCTCGGCGCAGGTGGGATGGGCGAGGTCTTTCGTGCGCGCGACTCGAAACTCAATCGTGACGTCGCGTTGAAGCTGCTTCCGGGCGCGTTCGCGTCCGACCCGGACCGCCTCGCCCGATTCAGGCGCGAAGCCCGCGCGCTTGCGGCACTCAACCACCCGAACATCGGCGCGATTTACGGCCTGGAAGAATCGGACGGGCGGCAAGCGCTCGTCCTCGAGCTCGTCGACGGCGTCACGCTTGCGGAGCGAATCGCCGGCGGGCCGCTGCCAGTGCGCGAGACACTGACGCTCGCCCGTCAAATCGCGGCAGCGCTTGAGGCGGCCCACGACAAAGGGATCGTGCACCGGGATCTGAAGCCGGCGAACATCAAAGTCACGGCGGCAGGCGTCGTCAAAGTACTGGACTTCGGGCTGGCGAAAACGGCTGCTGCGGAGCGCACGGCTGCTGAAGCGGTCCCTTCGCTGCTGACCGCTGACGGCCGGACACGCGTGGGCGCGGTTGTCGGCACAGCCGCGTACATGAGCCCCGAGCAGGCGCGTGGCATCGACGTCGATATTCGCACCGACATCTGGGCGTTCGGCTGCGTCCTGTTCGAGATGCTGTCGGGCCGGAAAGCGTTCGGGGCGGGCGCCGACTCCGACTCGACGGAAAAGGTGCTGGCGCGCGAACCCGATTGGGCGGCACTGCCGGCCAGCACGCCGGTGAAAGTCCGCGGGCTGCTCCGACGATGCCTCGAGAAGGATCCAGCCAGGCGACTGCAGACGATCGCGGAAGCGCACCAACTGGTCGACCGGTTGCTCAAGGGTGGCAGCCTGACGAGGCGAGTGGCGGCTGCCGCAGTAGCCGCCGCCGTGCTGGCGACTGCCGCGCTAGGAGCATTTATCGCGTACTGGCTTGTGTGGAGTGGCAGGAGTGCTGAAGAAATCTCGAGTCAGTGGTCGTTCTCGCGGCTCACCGATCAACCCGGGCAGGAACTGTATCCAAGTTTGTCGCCGGACGGCCAATCGCTGGTCTACGCGAGTCGGGCCTCAGGGAACTGGGACGTCTATTTCCAGCGGGTGGGCGGCGAGACGCCGCTCAGTCTCACCAAGGGCTCCGCGTCCGATGACACCCAGCCCGCCTTTTCTCCAGACGGCCAGCGGATCGCGTTCAGATCCGAACGAGAGGGGGGTGGATTGTTCGTCATGGAGGCAACCGGTGAAAATACCCGCCGACTGAGTGCTCAGGGCTTTCATCCCTCATGGTCACCGGACGGCAAGGAGATCGCCGCCGGCACCGTCAACTTTCGGGATCCTGAGGGCCTGGCTAGCCGTAGTGGTCAGCTTATCGTTGTGGAGGTAGCGACTGGCCGGAGTCGTCTGATTTCGGAAGCCCAGGACGTTCACCAGCCACACTGGTCACCCCATGGGTACCGGATTGCGTATTGGGGCAGGCCAGGGGAAGCGTCACAGCGAGACCTCTGGACCGTCGCGGCAACCGGCAGCGCGTCCGTGCGAGTCACCAACGACGCCCCCACGGACTGGAACCCGGTCTGGTCAGCAGACGGGCGGTGGCTGTTTTTCTCCAGCAATCGGGGCGGAAGCATGAATCTCTGGCGCCTGCGGATCGATGAAGCCTCGGGCACGGTCCTGGGGCAGCCAGAACCAGTGCCCACGCCCTCGCCCTACAGCGGGTACCTGAGCTTCGCGCGCGATGGCCGACGCATCGCCTACGCGCAGATCACGTTCGCCGACAACCTCTTCAAGATCGAATTCGACCCCTCGCGTGAAGTCACAGTGGGTCAACCGACGTCCATTACCCGAGGAACCCGATCGATTCTTCACCCTGATTTGTCACCGAACGGGGAGTGGGTTGCCGCGCAGACCGGTGTTGGTGAGGCCCAGGATGACGTCGTCGTCGTGCGGACGGACGGGTCCGGTTTCAGCACGCTCACCGACGATGCAGATAGGGACCGCGAGCCAAAGTGGTCTCCTGACGGAAAGACGATAGCGTTCCACTCCGATCGCAGCGGCACATCTCAGGTATGGACCATCAACGCGGACGGGAGCAGCCTGCGGCAGCTTACGGACTCTGATATCGCGATAAGTAGTCCCGTCTGGTCGCCGGATGGACGAATGGCCTTCAGGACCGACGCGCGAGGCCAGAGGCCAGCGCGCGTGCTCGTGCTCGACGTTCGAAAGCCCTGGAGCGAGCAGACTCCAGAGGCGATCGCGTTTTCCATGCCGGACGACGTGCCATTTGTTCCGTTCTCGTGGTCGCCCGATGGGCGGCGGCTGGCCCTGACCGCGTTCGGCCCCGCCCCGTTTGCTGGCACCTACACTTATGATTTCGAGACTCGACGGGCCCAGAAAGTTTCGGACCTCGCGCAACCCTGGCAAGGGGCCCGCTGGC
>DASTDR010000378.1:0-5217 GCA_035710265.1 Gemmatimonadales bacterium
CGACTGCAGCTCCTGGATTTTGGACGCCTTGTCTTCGGGAAGCACTTCCGCGAATACCGTATCGATCCCGAGGTCCCTGGCCACCGCGTCGGCGACGGCGCACGCATCGCCGGTGAGCATGGCCACCTCGATCCCGCGGCGATGCAGTGCCTCGATCGCCTCCCGGCTCTCGGGCCGAATGGCGTCGGCGACGGCGAACATGGCGAGCGCGGTGCGGTCGCGCAGCAGGTAGATCGCCGATTGCGCGCGCTGCGCCGCAAGGGCTGCGGCCTGCTCCAGGCTTGCCGGGACGGTCGCGCGCTCCGCGTTCAGCAGGGCGGGCCCGCCGAGGCGGTACTCGACGCCTTCCACACTCGCGGCAACACCGCGGCCGGGGAGCGCTCGGAAGCCGTCGGCCCGGGGGATGTCTCTGAGTCGCTCTGCCGCCGTCTTCACGATACCGCGCGCGATGGGGTGTTCAGAATCTCCCTCGATGGCTGCGGCGATCCGCAGCGCGGCATCGGGTGCGGTGCCGGCCGACACGGCCACATCCACCACGCGAAACTCCCCCAGGGTGAGTGTACCGGTCTTGTCGAAGACGACCGTATCGATCAGCCGCGCATCTTCGAGTCCCCGACGATCACGCACCAGCAGGCCGGCGCGCGCGCCGGCCGTGGTCGAGATCGCCACCACCAGGGGGACCGCGAGCCCCAAGGCGTGCGGGCAGGCAATCACCAAGACGGTGACGGTACGCACGATGGAGAAGTCGATGGGTGCACCAATTAGCTGCCAGACAACGAGCGTGACGATGCCGGCCGCGACCGCCACACCCGTGAGCATCTGGGCCGCGCGGTCGGCCAGTACTTGGGCACGCGACTTGGAGCGCTGCGCGTCGGCCACGAGCCGCATGATTCGCGACAGCTTGGTGTCTCCCCCCGTGCCGGTGACCTCGACGCGCAGCGAGCCCTCGCCGTTGACCGTGCCCGCGATGACGGCGTCGCCTTCGTGCTTCTTCACGGGCCGCGACTCACCCGTGATCATCGCTTCATTGACCGCGCTGGCTCCCGTGCGCACTACGCCATCGGCGGGGATGCTCTCCCCCGGACGCACGAGCACCACGTCACCGGCGTGCAGCGCGGCAATCGGGACCTCCTCTTCGGTGTCGCCGCTCACTCGCGTGGCGGTGTCGGGCAACAGCTTGGCCAGCTCGGCCAGCGCCCCCTCGGCGCGCTGGATCGACCGCATCTCGATCCAGTGGCCGAGCAGCATGATGGAGACCAGGGTGGCGAGCTCCCACCACAGCGCATCGGCCCGGATCAATCCCAGCTCAACGATCCAGGAAAACACGAACGCGACCAGGATCGCGAGGGAGATGAGCGTCATCATGCCCGGCAGCCGGGCGCGCAGCTCACGAACCGCCCCCTGGAGGAAGGCGCGGCCGCCGTATAGAAAGACGACAGTGCCGAAGAGCGCCGGAATCCATCGTGCTCCGGGCACGGTGGGCGCCTGGTAACCGAGCAGCAGTTGGATGTGATCGGACCAGATCACGGCCGGCACGGTCATGACGAACGAAAGCCAGAACAGCCGGCGAAACATTGCGGGCGAGTGGCCGGCATGTTTGTCGTGCGTACCATGCGAATGATGGCCGGTCGTCGCAGCGTGCGCCGGTGTCGCGGGCCGCTGGCTGTCCGGGCCGCCGTGCGCATGATGATGATGCGCGTGGGTGCTCATGCAGATCCTAACGAACGACGTTGCGTCATCTTACACTCACCGAGCGGACCTGTCTCCGCCGCCAGAGATAGTAGATAGCCGGGATCACGACGAGTGTGAGGATGGTCGACGTGATCATTCCGCCCACCATCGGCGCGGCGATGCGTTTCATGACATCCGCCCCCGTTCCAGCACTCCACAGAATGGGCGCGAGCCCGGCCATGATCGCCACGACCGTCATCATCTTGGGCCGCAACCGCCCGACCGCGCCTTCCTCGATCGCGGGTACGAGATCCGCCAGCACCCGCGTCCGGCCGCCCGCCCCTTTCTCCTTCCACGCCTCGTCGAGATAGACGAGCATCACGACGCCGGTCTCGGCGGCCACGCCGGCGAGCGCAATGAATCCCACCCACACGGCGACGCTCGTGTTGTAGCCCAGCGCCCAGATGGACCAGATCCCCCCGACCAACGCGAACGGCAGCGCGAGCATCACGATCAGGGTCTCTCCCACCCCCCGGAAGTTGAAATAGAGCAGGAGGAAGATGATGCCGAGCGTGAGCGGCACCACGAGCTTCAGCTTCTCCCGGATGCGCTCCATGGACTCGAACTGGCCGCTCCAGGTGAGGCGGTAACCGGGGGGGAGGGTCAGCTGGGCCGCGACCGCCCGCTGGGCCTCGCGCACGTACCCGCCCACGTCGCGTCCCTCGATGTCCACGGTGACCGTGGTGACGGGAAACGCGTCGTCGGTCTTCACCGCCATGGGACCCTGGACGACGCTCACCTGCGCGACCTGGCCGAGCGGGATCTGGAGTCCCGACATTGTCGGCACGACAATCTCCCGCAGCTTCTGGACGTTGTCCCGCAGCTCCCGCGGATAGCGCACGTTCACTTCGTAGCGCTCGCGGCCCTCTACAGTGATCGCCGCGGTCATGCCCCCCGCGGTCGCCATCACCACGTCGTGCAGATCGCCGGCATTCAATCCGAAGCGAGCCGCTTGCGCGCGATCGGTCTTCACGTCCACGTAGTAGCCCGACACGTTACGCTCGGCGAACACGTTGCGCGTCCCCGGCACGCCTTTGACGATGCGCTCGACCGCGATGCCCAGGTGCTGGAGCGTATCGAGGTTTGGACCGTAGACCTTGATGCCGATCGGAGTCCGCACGCCCGTCGCCAGCATGTCGATCCGGTTCTTGATCGGCATCGTCCACGCGTTCGTGACGCCCGGGAGCCGTACCGCCCGGTCCAGTTCGGAGACGAGCCGATCGGTCGTCATGCCGGAGCGCCACTGATCGTGGGGCTTGAGGGTGATCGTCGTCTCGTACATGTCGAGCGGTGCCGGATCGGTGGCCGTGCTCGCACGGCCTGCTTTGCCGAACACCGCGGCGACCTCCGGGAAGCTCGCGAGCACGCTATCCTGATAGCGCATGATCTCACGCGCCTGGCCGATCGAGACTCCCGGGACGGTCGTCGGCATGAAGAGCAGCGACCCCTCATCCAGCGGCGGCATGAACTCGCTGCCCAGCCGGCTCCACGGCAGGACCGTGGCCACGAGCACGACGCCGGCCCCGACGAGCACGCGGACCGGGTAGCGCAGCACCCAACCGATGACCGGCCGATAGAGCCGCATCAGCCACCGGTTCACTCGGTTCGCCTCCTGCGGCCGGATGCGCCCGCGCACCAGGTATCCCATGAGCACCGGGACCAGCGTGATCGACAGGAGCGCCGCCCCCGCCATCGCAAACGTCTTCGTGAACGCGAGTGGCTTGAACAGCCGGCCCTCCTGTTGCTCGAGCGAGAATACCGGCAGGAACGACACGACGATAATGAGGAGCGAGAAGAACAGCGGCGGACCCACTTGCACTGCGGCCTCGCGCACGATGTCCCATCTATCCCGCGTCCCTGCTCCCTGCTCCCCGCTCGCTGCTTCTCTTTCGAGATGTTTATGCATGTTTTCGATCATGACGATCGCCGCGTCCACCATGGCTCCCATGGCGATCGCGATGCCGCCCAGGCTCATGATGTTGGCGCCGACCCCCATCGACCGCATGACAAGGAACGAGATGAGGATGCCCAGCGGCAGCGTGACGATGGCGACGAACGCCGAGCGGAAATGCAGCAGGAACAGGATCGACACCAGCGCGACGATGACCGATTCTTCGATCAGGGTCCGGTTCAGATTCGCGATCGCGCGGTGAATGAGGTCGGACCGGTCGTAGACCGGCACGAGCCGGACGCCCGCCGGCAGCGTGCGCTGGACTTCCGCGATGCGCGCCTTGATCGCTTCGATGGTCTTGAGCGCGTCGCTGCCGAACCGCATGATCACGATGCCGGCCACGACTTCTCCCTTCCCGTTCAGGTCGGCCGCGCCCCGGCGCGGCGCCGGTCCGACCTGCACCGTCGCCAGGTCTCCGACGCGGATCGGGGTCCCTTGCATCGTCGCGCTGACGGCGACGTCTTCGATTTCCTCCACCGTGCGCAGGTACCCGAGGCCGCGGATCATGTACTCGCGCCCGCCCATCTCGATCACGCGCGCGCCGACGTCGGCGTTGTGCGCCCCGATCGCCTCGACCACCTTCATGACGGGAATGCGGAACGCGCGCAAGCGCTCCGGATCAACCTCCACCAGGTACTGTTTCACGTAGCCGCCGAGGCTCGCCACTTCGGACACCCCGGGGACGGCGGTGAGCTGGTAGCGCAGGTACCAATCCTGCAGGCTGCGCAGCTGCGCCAGGTTGAGCGAGTCACTCTCGAGCACGTACTCGAACACCCAGCCCACCCCGGTCGCGTCGGGACCGAGCGTGGGCTCGACACCCTTGGGCAAGCGCTGCCGCAGCCCGTTCATGTATTCGAGCACGCGGGAACGCGCCCAGTAGAGGTCGGTGCCGTCCTCGAACAACACATAGACAAGCGACAGGCCGAAGAAGCTGTAGGCCCGCACAACTCGGCTGCCCGGCACCTTGAGCATCTCCGACGCGATCGGGTAGGTGACCTGGTCCTCGACGATCTGCGGCGCCTGCTCCGAGAACTCGGTCTGGATCACGACCTGCACGTCCGAGAGATCCGGCAGGGCATCGAGGGGCGTCGTGGAGATGGCCCAAATGCCTGCGGCGATAAGCGCGACGGTGCCCAACCCGACAAGGAATCGGTTGCGGAGCGACCATGCGATGACGTTGGCAATCATGGCCGCTTCCGCTCCGTTCCCATATCCATGCCCGGCATGGCGCCCACGGCGCCCGTCGTGAGCCGAGACTCCGCGTCCACCAGAAAGTTGGCGGAGGCGACGATCCGCTCGCCGGCAACGAGGCCGCGCAGCACCTCAAAGCGATCGCCGGCGCGGGCTCCCAGGACGATCTCGCGCGGCTCGAGCACGCCGGCCTGCCCGACGACAAACGCCAGGTTCCGCTCCCCCGTCATTACGACCGCCTCGGCCGGAACGCTCAGGACGTCGCGGCCCACCACCGCCTGGACCAACAACGTCGCGTACATCCCCGGCCGCAGGAGGCCGGCGCGGTTGGCGAGCGCCACGCG
>DASTDR010000379.1:0-7150 GCA_035710265.1 Gemmatimonadales bacterium
TGGCCACGGCGGAGGAAACAATAGAACCGCAGCTAGGAATGGAATGAACACGACGGAGGACCCAACACGAGCGTTTGAAATCCGAGGAACGGGCAAGAATGCTGAGTCGCTAGCAATTCCCAACAACGTGAAAGCGACTAAACCATTCCAAAATGCCGTGTCGGAAATGGGGGGTATGTACCAGTCGGTGGCGAATAGCAGCGAGGCCGCCGCCAAGCTGACAACGGTGAGTAAGAGCCGAAAGCTCCATCGGTCGAACTGGGGCTGATTCTCGCCCATCCAATTCCTTCCTAAAGCAAACGGCTAGGAAACAGCAAACGCTAGAAAAACAGAGGGGGGACCCTAAACCATCGCTAGAGTGAAACCGTACCATCTGCGAAAAACAACTTCGCCACTGCCGTGAACAGCACCGCGAGCAGTTGCAACATCGAGCGTCACCCCCTTAATGGGTCCAGCGAGTGGATTTCTCGCTTAGGAGTGGTACGCCTCTCTATAGCGTACCCGACGCTCCGCTCGTCTACTGTTCGCTCTGCTCCGCTCTAGCTAGCGGTGACCAGGGGCCCCCTGTTCGAATTGCCGTGTATGTGTGTCGCGACCTACGCGACGGCTGCCTTCTTCGACGTCTGCAACGAACGACGCATTGCCTCGATAACCACCTCCAAGCCATCCACCTTGTTCACGATCGCCCGCACCCCGAGCCGCCGCAGATCGTTCTCCGCCGCCGCCGGCAACCCACCCGTCACGATCATCACCGGCGATCGACGCCCCTGCAGCCGCTCCACCACCTGCACTGCATTGAGATCGGGCAACGCATAATCGAGAATCACCAGATCGGGATTCACCCGCCCGATCTCGAGCAACCCATCCATACCAGTCGAGGCCTGAACCAACTCCATTTCAGGCGCGTCCCGCTGAATCGAGCGCACCATCGCGCTCATATACGCGGGATCATCCTCCACCACCACGACCACTTGACGCTCGCGCGTGCCGAGCAGATCGGACGGCACCGCCATCCCATGCGCCGTCAGAAAGTCGGCGAGATCCACCGCCGCCACCCGTCGCCGCCCCGTGGGCGTCCGATGACCCTTCAAATGTCCCTGGTCGATCCAGCTCGCGACCGTGGCCGGGGTCACCTGCAACACGCGCGCGACTCGCTGAGTCCCCCAATACCGCTTGGTTCGAGCCGTATTCATCGGAACCCGAAATACCGCTAAAATCGAAAGTCCGCTAGATGGGAGGACTCCCTAAACCTGTGACTGGGACCACACCCGATGGCACCAAAAAGGTCCCCGGCGACGGGGACCTAAGTGATTGATAAGCTGATATTTGTGGGACTAGCGCCGCGCGTCCACCCAACGATTCGTCGCATCCAACACCGCCAACACCGCGCTGCGCTCCGCCGACTCGCGAATTTCGCACGTGCCGGTGAGCAGCTGCGCCTCACGCCCACCCAAGCCGTGCACCGCGACCAGCACGAACTTGCGATCGAACGCTTCCAGAATCTGCGCCCCCTCGAGCGCGATCGAGTTGTCGGGCAACAGATCGTCGAGACAGGCCGCGGCCGCGCGCGCCGCCGCCTCCACCCGGTTGCGCATCGTGTCGGTCCCGAGCTCCTGCGATTCCGACTCCTTTTCGCCGAACGCAAGCTTCACCTTCATCTGCACGCGCCCCGGCTTCTCCGACGGGCGCACCTCGAGGTGCTTGAACATGACCACGCGCTTCTTGGCGCGCTCGGTGACGGCTTCATCCTGCAACGCCTCGATCGGGCGCACGTCGGCCGTCTGCGCAACGCTGATCTTGCGATAGTCGATCCGGAACCCGAGCTGCGCCATCAGCGCCGACTCGATATTGCGGGCCACCTGCTTGGGCTGAATCCCCGCGCGTGTGAGCACATGCACTTCGCTCACCTCGCCCAGCGGCGTCACCACGACCCGGGCCGAGAGCACGCCCGTCAGTCCCGCGATGAGGTTCTCGACGCGCTTCATGCCCCACGGATCGGGAGCCCCCCCTCCGGCGCCGGGGCCCAGAGGAACTGGTTCCTGCTCTGATGGCGATGGAGTCGATGGCGTCACGGCGTTACCTCCCCCGGTCCCCCGGTTGCGACGCGGTTGCGGCCCGCGGCCTTGGCGCGGTACAGCGCGCGATCCGCCGCGACCAGCACGTCCTCGTCCTTGTGTTCCGGCCCGGGCCGGTACTCGGCGACCCCAATACTCGCGGTCACGAAACCGTCCGGATAGCCCATCCGCTTTCCCAGGTCCTGCACCGATGCGCGGATCTTCTCAGCCACGCCCACCGCGCCCTCTTCTCCGGTCCCCACTAATACGACAACGAACTCGTCTCCGCCATACCGGCCCGCCAGGTCGGTCAACCGGATGTGGGCGCCGCATTGCCGGGCGGTCTCCTTGAGGACGACGTTGCCGGCCTCGTGCCCGTAGCGGTCGTTCACCTGCTTGAAGTTGTCGAGATCGAGAAACAGGACCGCAAAGCGCTCCGCGGAGCGGTGGCAGCGGGCGACTTCGTTGGCCAGCCTGTCCCGGAGGACGCGAAACGACGCCAAGCCGGTGAGGGCGTCCACCGCCGCCTGCTGCTGGGCGATCGTGGCCTGGCGCTCGAGATAGCGGGGGCAGGATTTGAGCGACGTCCGGCCCTGCGCCGCGGCAACCGCGAATTCCTGGCAGGTGCGGTAGCCGCAGGAGCCCGAATCCCAGGTCCGGCCGTTGGGCGCGCGCCCGATCTGCTCCAGGATGTCCTCGACGGCCTCGACGCTCGGGCCCGCGTCGGCCACCAGAATCTCGAACGCGGCGCCGACCTGGATCGCGACGCCGTCGGCCAGCACCGGCCCCAAGGCGCGGGGCGGCTCGGTCGCGCCCACGATCGCGCGGCGCCGGAAGAGCTCGTCCCGGGGGCCAAGCAGCGGATGGTCGAGGCACCCCTCACACGGGAGGATATCGACGAATCCCAGCTCGATCCGGTCCTTGCCCACGGCTTTCGCGATGCCTTCTAATGCTCCCAATCCCCTCACCTTCCTGAAGCGCCGAGACGCGTGCCGCTCTTCCTTCAGTATGGCGAGCGGCAGGCCGCCGGCGGTGCTCCAGAAGCGGCGCCGCTCCTCGGGGATCCGGCTGAAGAACAGCGGCTGGTCTTCGATCTTGATGCCCCGCTTCTTGAAGATCCCCGCCAGCTCGGCGAGGGTGATCGCGGCGTCCACATCCGGGCCGCCCTCAGTGAGACACACGCCGGCGTAGACGACCTTGGTCTCCGGACCGTACAGCGCCTTGAGATAGCGCGCCTCGGCCTGGATCGGCGTGGCGACGGGAGCGAGGTAGGGGATCAGCTCGGGATACTGGTTCTTGATCGTCTCGACGATCACGGGACAGGTCGAGCGGATCACGGTGCCGCCCGAGCCCCAGTCCTCTTCCTTCCATAGTTCGAGGTATTCGCGCGCCACCAGCTCGTCGCCCAGGACGCCGCGGTGGACTTTCTCGAACCCCGAGGCATAGCAGGCGTTGACCACCTGCTCGGGGGTGGCGGGATAGAAGTAGGCAGCCGATTCGACGGAGAGGATCAGCACCGCGCTGCGGCTCAGCGCGAATTCGAGCGCCCGGGTCGCGTCACCGACGGCGATGATGGCTTCGTGGGGACAGGCGGGAAGGCAGAGACCCGCGCGCACGCACGAGTCGTCGACGATCCAGACTCTTTCATTTTCGACCGCAATGGCGTCCGCGGGGCATACGCGGACGCACGCCAGGCACGCGACACAGAGTTCCGGGTCGATCTTGAATTCCACGCTGTCTCCGGCAGGGCGCCGAACTCTGGATCGGAGGAACCAGGGCGGCGCTAATCTATCGCGTATTCCTTGAGTTTGCGATAGAGCGTCCGTTCGCCGATTCCGAGAGTCTCGGCGGCTTTGCGGCGGTTGCCGTGCGTTTCGCGCAGGGCGGCATCGATAGCGGCTTTTTCCACCTCGGACATGGTCATGCCCGGCTTGTAAATCACAGGAGTCGGGAGCCCGGAGTCCGGAGCCAGGGGGTCGATGCCGGCTTCGATCGGGCGGCTCAGGGTTCCCTGCTCCCGGCTCCCCACTTCGATGACTTCCACCCGTTCCGACGGGCGCTCGTCCATCCTGCGCCGCAGCGCTTCCATCTGCATCTTCAGGTCCACGAGAGTTCGAAAGATGAATTCCAGCTCCCGGCTCCCCCCCCCCGCTCCCTGCTCCCTGCTCGGCATCTCGATTCGGACCGGCAGCGTCCTGACCCGCTCCCTGATGTCCGCCGGGATGTCGCTCGCCCTGATCTCCCCTTCAGGCGCGAGCACGACCATCGATTCGATCAGATTGCGCAGCTGGCGCACGTTGCCGGGCCAGTCGGCGTCCCCGATGATCTGGAGCGCTTCGGGCGTGATGCCCTTGAACGCGCGCTCGTGCGCTTTTGCGAACTCCGCGATGAACGTGCGCACGAGCAGCGGGATGTCGGAGCGGCGCTCGCGTAGCGGCGGCAGATAGATCGAGAGCACGTTCAGGCGATAGAACAGATCGTCGCGGAATTCGCCGAGCCCCACGCGCTCCTTGAGCGGCTTGTTGGTCGCCGCGATGACGCGGACGTCGACCTGAATCGGCTGCGTGCCGCCCACGCGGAAGAAACTCCTGTCTTCCAGGACGCGCAGCAGTTTGACCTGGGTGGCCGGGGGCATTTCCCCGACTTCGTCGAGAAAAATCGTGCCGCCGTTCGCCAGCTCGAAGCGGCCCAGCCGGCGCTCGGCCGCGCCGGTGAACGCGCCTTTCTCGTGGCCGAACATTTCGCTCTCGAGCAGCGTCTCGGTGATCGCGGCGCAGTTCACGGCGATGAACGGCTTGCCGCGGCGCGGCGAGAGATTGTGGATCCCGCGCGCGACCAGCTCCTTGCCGGTGCCCGATTCGCCCTCGATCAACACGGTCGAGGTCACGGGCGCCATCTGCTCGATCTTGACCAGCACTTCCTGGATCGGGGCCGATTCGCCGAGGATCCCGGTGCGCTGCTGCAGACGGCGGCGCTCGATCAGGCGCCGTACGGTGGCGGTGACTTCGCGTGGATCAGTCGGCTTCACCAACCAGGCGGTCAAGCCCAGTTGGCGGCCGATCTCGCCGGGATCGTCGTCGGTGGGCTCGACCAGGCCCAAGGTCGACACGGCGTGCTCGCGGGCGGCGGCGAGCAGGCGCTGGGCGGTGGATTCGTGCAGGCCGCCGGTGAGGATGATGGCGTCGGGTTGCCGGTTCTCGGTTTTCGGTCCCCGGACGGCAGAACGGACGTCGTCGAGCGACGACACCATCGCCGTGTCGAAGCCCGCGCTTTCGAGCCCGGCGTTGACCCGGACGGCGGACTCGAGGTCGTCGGTAGTTATCAGAACACGGTCAGCCATGAGCGTGCGTGGGAGAATCGTGCGTGGGGCGTGGGGCGTGGTGCGTGGTGTTCGTGCCTGTCAACAAATCCACGGCATGGTCGAGAAACTGCGCGATGACGGCCAGTCCCTCTTTCACACCATTCGTTGAACCCGGCAGGTTCACAATGAGAGTCTTGCCGCGGGTCCCGGCCCTGCCTCGAGACAGCCAGGCTCTCGGAAATCCGGGGCCTGACGCCGCGCGAATCGCTTCGGCAATGCCCTCGGCTTCGCGCTCGAGGATCGCGGCGGTGGCTTCCGGGGTGACGTCGCGTTCGGTGAGGCCGGTGCCGCCGGTGGTGAGCACGACGTCCACCTCACCCGAATCGGCCCAGCGCGCGAGCTTGCCCGCGATCCGGTCGGTTTCATCCGCCACGACACTTCGGACCACGACTTCATAGCCGCGTTCACCCGCCCACTCCATGATGGCGTCGCCTGAAGTGTCGGCTCGCTGACCGACGGCACCCAGATCGGAAATGGTGAGCACACCGATCCGCATTTGCCGCCCCGCGCCGCCCTCCGCCGCCGCTTTTCTCGCCGCCGCCGTCATTTCTTGGTCCTGTGCGGTACGAAGGGCATTTGCACGACCTCCGCTTCAACTTTCTTGCCCCGAATATCGATTTCAACCTTCACACCAGGCTTCGCGCTTTCTTTGGGCAGATAGGTCGTACCGATCGCGGCGTTCACGGTTGGCGTGACAGTGCCGCTGCGCACGACGTCCACCTGGACTCCGTCGAGGAGGACGGGATAACCATGTCGCGCGACAACCCTTGCCTCCAAGATCCTAAATCCTACCAACCGCCGTTTCACGCCCTCGAGCTTCTGCTTCTTGAGCTCGTCGAGCCCCGTGAACGGCGCGCCTTTGTCCAGCTTCACGATGAAACTGAGACCCGCTTCGTATGGCGTGGTCGTATCGTCGATGTCGTTGCCGTACAGCGGCAGCCCCGCCTCGAGCCGCAGCGTGTCGCGCGCGCCGAGACCGACGGGCTCGGCACGGCCGGCGCCCACCAGCGCGTGCCACAACGTCTCGACATCACCCGAGCGGCAGTACAGCTCGAACCCGTCCTCGCCGGTGTAGCCGGTGCGCGAGATGAAGCACTGCACGCCGGCGACCTTGCCCTGCGCGAAGTGGTAGTACGGAATCATCGCGACGCCGATGCTCGTGAGCTGGCCGACGAGCGCCTCGGCTTTGGGCCCCTGCACCGCGAGCAGCGCGGTTTCGTCCGAGATGTCGCGCAGCCGCACGTTCGCGCCGGCCTTCTGCGCGATGATGTGGTCCCAATCTTTCTGAATGTTGGACGCGTTCACCACCATCATCAGCTTGTCTTCGAAGCGATAGACGAGGCAGTCGTCCACGAAGGTCCCGTCCTTCGTGAGAATGCCGGAATACTGTGCCTGACCCGGCTTCAAGGCCGCCACATCGTTGCACGTCACACGTTGTACGAAGGCGTTGCGGTCGGGGCCCGTGATCTCGAACTCGCCCATGTGCGACACGTCGAACACGCCGACGTCTTCGCGCACGGCGCGGTGCTCGGAGTTGATGCCGCTCGGATACGTGACGGGCATCTCGAACCCGGCGAAGGGCACCATCTTGGCGCCGAGCGCGACGTGCACAGCGTGCAGGGGTGTCTGTTTCATGCCATGAGCGTCGCGAGAAGGGCTTTCTGCACGTGCAGGCGGTTCTCAGCCTCATCCCACACCCGTGACTGCGGTCCATCGATGACGTCGGCGGTGACTT
>DASTDR010000380.1:0-2605 GCA_035710265.1 Gemmatimonadales bacterium
TTGCGGGTTCTCCGCGCGCGAAATCAGGTCGTTGATGTTCGACCGGATCAGCGTGGATAGACGATCGATGAGGCCCATCTATGCTCCTGGCAATGAGCGCTCGCGCTTTTGCGCGAGCAGCCGCTCCGCGAAATCCAGCCGCTCGGCCATCTCGGCAATCTGACCCTGCATATCTATGACCCGCTGCTCCAGCTCTGCCACGTGCCCCGCGTCGATTTCGAGCGGCTCGGTCTTCTTGCGACCGCGAATCCGCTCGGCCAGCGCCGCCGCGAGATCGGACCGGAAGAACGCCCACAGCACGATCCCCGTGATCACCATCCCGCCGACCATGCCGATCAGCGGAATCAGCTGATTCGGGTCGAACGGAATCATCGGCGGCAGATCGGGCGGCGCCGTCGGCCCTTGTAGAAGCACGTGCTCTCCTACGCCGCGCGCCGCTTGCCCGTTTCAGCAGGCAACATCACGGCCGCAATCTCCCCGGGTGCTCCGCCTTTTGCTGGCCGAGCAGCCGCTCGGTAAAATCTACTCGCTCTGCCAGTTCCGCCACCTCTCGGCGCAGGGCGTCCACGCTGTCGACCAACTCCACCACCTCTTCGGCGGTTCCGCCGGCGCCGGGACGGGGCACCGGCCCGTGCCGAAGCCGGTCGGCCCACGCTTTGCCGAGCGGAGACATCGAGATCGCCCAGGCGAAAAAACCGCCCACGGCGACGATCGGAATCATCAGTGCCAGAACGCCTTCCATGGCTTTCCTACCCCCCCTGCCGGGGCAGCGCGTCCTGGTGGCGCGCGAGTAACCGCTCCGTGAAATCGACGCGCTCGGCCAGCTCCGCGACTTCCTGCCGCACGGCTTGGAGCTCGCTCAGGATCTCCTCCCGCTCCGCCGCGTCGATCCCGGCGTGGCGATGCTCGCCGGAGATGCGCTTGGCGACCGCGGTCGCCACCGGCCGCAGCACGGTGAACAGGCCGCCGAAGAAGACGACCGCCGCAATCATTTCGGGTCCGCTCATCGCTCGCTCTTCTTGGCCAGAAGCCGCTCGGTAAAGTCGACGCGCTCGCCCAGATCGCCGATCTCGCGCCGCGTTTGCTGGATCTCGTTGACGAGGTCCTCGCGCAACAGCTGCAGCTCCTCTTTCACGCCCGAATCGGTGAGCCGCGGCCGGATCCGCTCAGCCAGCGCACGCATGACCGGAAACAACAAGACCGTTGCACCCGCCATGGCGAACACCGAAAGAAACAGGACGACGACTTCTTCAGGCACCCCTCACCTCACGGGCGGAAGCCGGTCGGCCTCCCGCTGCTTCGCGACCATGCGCTCGAGAAAATCGACGCGCTCACCCAGCTCATTCATCTGCTCGGGAAGGTGCTGCATCTGGTCCAGCTCCGTTCGGAGGTCTCTGACCAGGGCAGCGATCTCCTCGTCCTCCAGCAACACCTTCTTGCCGGTGATGCGAGCGGCGAGCGCCTTCCCGATGGGCGAAATCGCCAACAAGAACAACGTGAGGCCCCCGAACAACAGCACGACCGCTACCAGTCCGACGACGTCTTCACCCATCACTCACGCTCCGCTTGGGGAGCACGGACACGCGCTCGTCCTGGCGCGCGAGCAAACGCTCGGCAAAGTCGAGCCGCTCCTGCACCTCGGAGAGCTGATGGCGCAGCTCTTCGACTTCATCCTTCAGATCTTGTGTTTCGCGGTCGTCCGACCGTTCGCGCCGTCCGCCGATCCGCTCGCCCAGAGCGCGCCCCAGCGGCCCGCGCAGGATGAATACCGCGGCGAGCGACAGGAACAGAATGCTCATAGGAAGCTCTGGACCATCAAACACGCGCAGTCCTCCTTGCTCCGTTCAACCTAGCCCTTAGTCTCCGGCCTGCAACACCTTCTTGAGATACTGGCCCGTGTGAGAGGCTTTCGACTGTGCCACACGCTCGGGGGGACCCGCCGCGATGACCCGTCCGCCGAGCTCTCCCCCTTCGGGCCCAAGGTCGATCACCCAGTCGGCCGTTTTCACGACGTCGAGGTTGTGTTCGATGACGACGACCGTGTTTCCCTTGTCCACCAGCCGGTGCAGCACTTCGAGCAGCAACCGCACGTCTTCGAAGTGCAGCCCCGTCGTCGGCTCGTCGAGGATATACAAGGTCCGGCCCGTGTCGCGCTTGGCGAGCTCGGTCGCGAGCTTGACGCGCTGCGCTTCGCCGCCCGAGAGGGTCGTCGCCGACTGTCCGAGGTGGATGTATCCCAGTCCTACGTCGTTGAGCAATTCGAGTTTCGTCTTGATACGCGGTTGGTGCTCGAAGAAATCGAGCGCGTCCGCGACCGTCAGGTCCAGCACATCGGCGATGGACTTTCCTTTATATCGCACCTCGAGCGTCTCGCGATTGTAGCGCCGTCCCTTGCAGACCTCGCACGGGACGTAGACGTCCGGCAGGAAATGCATCTCGACCTTCACGAGGCCGTCGCCCTGACACGCCTCGCAGCGGCCGCCTTTCACGTTGAACGAGAAGCGGCCCGGTCCGTAGCCGCGCAGCTTCGACTCGGGGAGATACGTGAACAGCTCGCGGATCGGCGTGAACAGACCCGTGTAGGTCGCGGGATTGGACCGCGGCG
>DASTDR010000381.1:0-2203 GCA_035710265.1 Gemmatimonadales bacterium
GCTGACCATGTGCTTCTCGGCCATCACGTGCATGCACGTTGCGGTGACGCCCTTCGTCGTCGACGACAGCATGAACATCGTGTCGCGATCGACGGGGCGCTTCGTCGCCTCGTCAGCCATGCCCGCCCAGGCGTCGATGACAAGCTTGCCGTCCACGTACGCGGCGACCTGCAGGCCGATCTCTGTCGTGTCTTTCACGATCGATTCCAGGACCGCGCGCACCTTCTCGTTGGCGGCGCCGAGCGGTGCCTGCGCGGATGCGCGTGTTCTCGAGAAGGCCGCGGCGGCCGCGGTCATCGTGGCGGCTCCGAGAAGCTGACGGCGAGTGATGGCTGGCGAAGTCACATCATCCTCCTGTTTCGAGTAATCTTAGGCCCGCTGTCAAACGGGAGGACGTGTTGCACACTGGACAACCGGCGCCCGCCGCCCACTCGCCGCTGTTGACGAAAACCTGGTACGCCAACTACGTCCTCGGCGCGCTCACGATCTGCTACGTGATCAACACCATGGATCGGTCGCAGATCCTGGCGGCGTCGGTCCAGGCGATCAAGAAGGAGTTCGCCGCCAGCGACTTCCAGATGGGCGTGCTGAGCGGCATCCCGTTCGCCGTCTTCTACTCCGTCATGGGCATTCCGATCGCCGCATGGGCGGATCGCACGAGCCGGCGCAACGTCCTGGCGCTGGCCGTCGCGACCTGGAGCGCCATGACCGCCGTGTTCGGCCTGTCGGTGAACTACGCGATGCTGTTCGCGGCGCGCGTCGGCACCGCGATCGGCGAAGCGGGAGGCAGCCCGCCCTCGCATTCGCTCATCTCGGACTATTTCACGAAGAGCCGGCGCGGCACTGCCTTCGCCGTTTACGCCCTCGGCGTGCCGATCGGCACATCGCTTGGTGCCTGGTACGGCGGCTGGGGCAACCAGAATTTTGGTTGGCGTACGACGTTCATCCTCGCCGGCGTGCCCGGCGTGGCCGTTGCGCTGTTCGTGTGGCTGACGGTGAAGGAGCCTCCGCGTGGACTGTCGGACGGCGCGCGCAAGACTGACAGCAAGACACCCGGTATGTGGGAAGTGCTGAGCTTCCTGTGGCGCCGCTCCTCGTTTCGTCATCTGAGTCTGGCGGCGGCGCTGCACTCGGTGGTCTGGTATGCGAGCAGCGCGTTCAACAACGCCTTTCTACAGCGCTCGCACGCGATGAGCGCACAGGAAGCAGGCAACTGGATCGCGGTGCTGGCGTTGTTCGCCGGCGTCGGAACGTTTCTCGGCGGGTTGCTCTCGGACTGGCTGAGCAGCCGGTCGAACGACCGCCGCTGGTACATGTGGGTGCCGGGAGTCGCGACGCTCCTGTGCGTGCCGTTTCAGTTCCTGGCCTTTCTGTCAACGAACCTTGCGGTCACGCTGCCATCCTTCGTCGGGCTCATGCTGATGGCAGCTGTGTTCTTCGGGCCCTCCTTCGCGATGACGCAGGCGCTGGCGACGCTCCGCATGCGATCGGTGGCCACCTCGCTGCTCCTCTTCATCCAGACGCTGATCGGCTTCGGGCTCGGGCCGTCCGTGACGGGTCTCATCAGCGACTGGCTGCGACCGGCCTATCAGGTGGACTCGCTCCGGTACGCGCTGGTCATCATCGGCGTCGTCAACCTCTGGGCGGCTCTGCATTACATGTGGGGCGCGCGAACGCTGAAACAGGACCTGGAGACGACGGAGAAGCTTGCGACGGCGTAGAGCGCAGGCTTGAGCCTGCGCGTGGCCCGGTCTCGCTGCATAGTCCTTGGTACTTGGTTCTTGGTCCCTGGTCCGTCCTTGGTCCCTGGTCCGTCCTTGGTCCCTGGTCCCGGGTCCTTTCGCACAGGGCGCGGACCAAGGACCCAGGACTATGCACGGACGAAGGACCGAGGACGGACCTGGTACCAAGCACTAAGCACCAAGGACTAAGATCAAGCTGAATGTCAGACCAGTACGATGTCGTAGTCGTTGGCGGCGGTGTCGCGGGCCTGAGTGCGGGGCTGACATCGGCGCGCGCCGCGCGGAAGACGCGCGTCCTGACCGGCCCGTCGATCGGCGGGAACCTGCTGAGCATCGAACGGATCGACGGCTATCCAGGCTTTCCGGACGGGGTCCCGGGCTACGACCTGTGCCCGATCATCCAGGAGCAGGCTGTCGCGGCCGGCGCGGAGTTCACCGCCGCGGAAGCAACCGGTGTTCAG
>DASTDR010000382.1:0-9935 GCA_035710265.1 Gemmatimonadales bacterium
GCCGCCCATGATGACCGCAGCCATGTCTCCGTGCCGGATGTGTTCGAGCTCCTTATCGTCGAACTGAAACGGAAACTTCCCCCAGAACTCCCGGGGACCGCCATCGAAATTGATCGGATTGTTCATCCACGAGAGCGCACGAGAACGGAGCTTGTCTGCCGAGTGCACCATGTTGAACGCATGACCCATCTCATGAACCCAGGTAAACAAGTACATGCGCAGGGCCGCCACTTCCTGTTCGACCGCCGACGTGTGCCCGGAAGGTAACCCCGCGAAGACGGGAGACTTGAATACCGCAAACCCCTGACGATCGGGATCGACCTGGTCGAACATGACCCCCGCGTCCCCCCTCTCGTTCGAGCCAGCAAGGAGCCCCCAGAGTGACCACTGCGGCCACAGGGACCGCTGACCCTTGAAGTGGCTCGTCAGGGCATGGTGCAGCTCCGCGTCGGACCATGTCGCGAATTCCGGCTTCCCATCCTTGACCTCGGGAGGCCCGGTCAGGATTGTGACGGCGACACCAGCTTCACGGAACGCACTCGAAAGCTTCATGGTCCTCCTCACCAGGCCGCCGGGATGGTCGGGGTGGCTCGTGACGTCGTACTCGGGCAAGCGCAGCGGCGCGACCGATTCGCAGACATCCACCTCGAGCGTGACTTCGCGAAACTCGCTGCCCGAGCGGTCACACTCGTAAATCTCATCGGTGCCGTCGGCGAGCGTCAGAATGACTTCAGCCTTTCCGCTTGGTGAGATTCCTAAGCGGATCGTCGCGGGCGCGTCGGGCCGCTTCCAGAACTTGACGGGTCCATCGATCCTGGTCTTGTCGCTCCCTGGCACCACTTTCGGCTGCTCGACGATCCAGGACTCTCGATAGGTCTCTTCGCCGTTGCCCACGTCGTACACATCACCGCTGACCCGGTTCATCACCGCGGCGTGTGGACCCAGGCGGTCCACGTCCACGCGCAATTCGAGCCGTTGGCTCCCGGCCAGCGGGGCGGTCATGAGCCCGGTGTACCGGCCACTGATGGGCATGCTCGATTCTCCCGTCGTGACGGCGCTGCCGTTACTCGCCTTCGATTTGCGCCTGAAGATAGCAGTCGGAGCCCTCGCCGAGGCTGGGCGTGGGGGCCTCCCTCGGAATCAGCTGCCCGGCCTCGCGCGGATCCTTCAGCAGGTCGTAGTAGCGCGAGAACTCGAGGTCGTAGGTGTGCTGTCGCGGAAGAGGCGTGCAGAGATTCGAGAAGCCGATCGTCGTGCGCTCGTTGACGGTCACCGTGCCGACGACGTTTCCGTTCGAGTCCGTCAACGTGAGCGTTAACCGGCTCTGGGACCCCGGCAGCGAAACGTCGAACTCGACCACGTCTGCCAGCTTCTTCTTAACGACCGACCCCAGCGGATCCTTCTTCAGCTGGTCGTTGTTCGGATCCCCGTCCTTGGCATCGGTCTCCGTGACAAAGGTGTAGTCGGCTGCGAGCGACAACATTCGTTTGCCATTCCCCGATCCGGCACTCACCTCGATGATCGCGGCAGCTTTGCCTGAGGGGCTCGTCTGAAAGGCCGAGGCGTCGAGCGTGGGCGCCGGCCGCCCCGCGAGTTCCTCCACTTCACGAAGGTCAAGAGTCTCCACCCCGCCGATTGTCACGGCGCCGGTGACTCCATAGGTTACCGTCAGCTTCGACAGGTCCCAGACGAAGATCTCGGACTGTTCAATCGCAGCGTCGGTCACCGTCTTGAAGGCCGGACGCGCGCTCGTGAGCAGCGCGCCGTCGACGAGATCGCGGAAAACCAGTTGGTCCCGACGCGCACTCATGAACACCTGATGGGGGCCGAAGGGTCCAGGATCGAAGCGGGGCGCCAGGACCCTGATCTTCGACGTCCCTCGCGACCTGGCGTATACGAACCGGCCGAAAAACCGCAACGTCACTTTAGCCACGTCTCTCCTCCTGTCCACGCAGCGGAGCGTGTCCGCCGAGCATGATGAACCCCCCCCACACGCGGACCGGCGTGCGGATGCCTCGTTCCTTGAGGATCGCGAGTTGTCCCTCGCGAAGCGCGCGTGCAGCGTCACGCTCCACCCTCAACGACCGGTGAAGTGCGCCGAAGAGCGTCTGCAGATCGTCGTCCACCGGCCACAGGCTGGCGATCACGGCCGGAACGCCCGCGGCAAAGAATGCGCGCGCCACGCTGATCGCCCCCTCGCCCTCGATCGGCCTTCCCGCCGCGCCTTCGCACGTCGCCAGCACGACGACGTAGGTGCCGCCAAAGCGATCGGGGGTGATTTCGGTTCCGAGCAGCCATCCCGAGTCACCGCCGGAGGGATCGGGCGCGAGAAGCATTCGAGAGAACATCGGAAACCGTTCGTTGAGCACGGAATGGCCGGCGAAGTGGATGACACTCGAACGGATGCCGAGGAACCTCTGTTTCGTCGCCCCGGACCCGACGAGCACGACGCTCCGCGGGTAAATCCGGGCCACGCTCTCGGCCTCATCGTCGGCGCGCGGCAGCCTCGGCAAACCCGTCGATGCGGCGTCGTGGCCGTCGCCGACTGCCAGGACCTCCGCCGGAACGAAGGTCCCGAGACGCGCCGATGCAGAAAGAAACGTCCTCACACTCGGAGCGACCGCGACGACACGTGTCTCGATCAGAGGCCGTCCGCGCCCATCGGGGAGAGCGCCGAACGGCACGGCGAACAGTGAGCCGTCTGGCACGAACACGACAGTGGACTTGCGGACGATGCCGGGCGACTGCGCGGCGCTGTCCGCGATGTCCAGCGCTGGCGCGATGAGTGCGTCGAAGAGAATGGCGCTGTGCGGCTGCAGCCCGGCAAGATCGGCGCCCTGCTGGATCGCGCGCTGGATTCGGGCCACCGATCGTCGCAGTGTGGCCTCGCTGATCGGCCGCGAGAAGGCCGCGCGCTGCTCGCGTGTCAGCACCCACACGAGCACGCGGTCTGCCAGCGATTCGTAGTAGACGATCACCACGTCCGGTGGCAGGCTGCGATGGTCGACGGGATCGCCAGGATTGCCCGGCCACGCCTCGGCCAGCACACCTGTGCGTGAGCGCTCGGCCGTCTGAAGCGCCCCCGTGTCGTCGCCCAGCGTCACGGCCTGCAGCCTGACAAGATCGCTGAAGGCCGCCCGCTCGAGCTCGAATGCTTGCACGCGATCGGCCGCGGACGACATGTTCGCCCGCCGCGCCTCGAAGACTTCCACGGCGGCGACGAGGTCGTCCTTCGCGCCCGGCGTATCGCCCATGGACTCACGGCACTTCGCCCGCATGGTGAGGACCGCGCCGCGACGAACAGTGCCGTTGTCGCGAACGAGCTGTTCGAGCGCGGCGTCGGCGTGCAGCATCGCCTGGCGGCAGTCCATTCGACCGAATACCTGCGCCTTCGTGATCTCGATTTCGATTCCAATCTGCCTGCGCAGAGCCACGTCTTCGACGGCTGCCAGCGCGGCGGAGGCCCGCTCGACGTCGCTCACGGCCGCCATGTGATCCCTCGCGCGCTCGTGTGTCCGCGCGCGCCGGAGGTACGTGTTCGCCTGAGCTGAAGGCCCTCGTCCGGCGGAGACGCGGGCCAGCGCGTCGTGAAACTCGAGCGCGGCTTCGGGCAGTCCGGCGCCAAGAGCCATGGTGGCCGCGAGTTCGTAGTGGACGCGGCGTGTGGTGCCGCGACTCTCGATGGCAGACAGCACCGCCACCAGGTTCGCCCACGCGCGTCCGGGGTCGCCCAGGAACCACTCCGCCTCCGCGAGGTTCGTCTGTGTCGCGATGAGGTTGTCAGGCTCGCCGGCCGCCCGAAACGCTTCCACGGAGCGGGTCAGGAGATCGCGCGCGATGTCGTATCGGCCGATGCCCACCTGCAGCAGGCTTTCGATCCAGGCCACACGCCCGCGCAGGTACAGGTACCGTGGCGAAACCATGCTCGGCGGCAGGCCCTTGAGGAGGTCGAGTGCCGCCTGGCTGCGGCCCATGCTCCGCAGAAGGATGGCGCGCGTGATTGGCGCCATGTGCCAGTACGGGCTGCCGGCGCGTCGAAGGTAGGTCGACGCGTTTGCCATCAGATCGCTGGCCTCACCGAGACTGTCTCGAAGGAAGCGCTCGCGTGCCGCGCCGTAGAGGCTGTGCCCGATCGCTAGATCACGCACCATCGACCGATCGCCCGCTGCCTGAGACCGACGGATACGATCGATCTCGTCCCTGGCCATCGCATCGCCGCCGCCATCGACGAGCCGCTCGGCCAGCTGCTCGGCCTCCGCGAGCAGACGCTCCGCCGCGAGCAGGTCGCCCGCGCCGGTTGCAGCCCCCCATCTGGCGAGCAGGTCGTCTTCGATTTGCTCGCGAAGGACCTGGTGATTCGGCGCCTCGTGGGCGGCTTCCGGCGCCTGCGCGCGTTCGACGGCGTTCAGACGATCGGCAGACTCGGTGGTCCATGGGCTCGATCGATCCACTGACGCATAGGCTCTCCAGGCGTCCGCCTCCTCGGGCGACATATGCAGGCCGTGAAGCGACAGCGCACGGTTGAAGTACGGCTCCGGCCGCGTCGGATCGAGGGCGATCGCGCGCCTGGCAGCAGCGAGCCCGTTGGCCCAGTCCTCGGGACGATCGACTCGTGCAGCCCGCGCGAGATACGCGACGGACAGGTCGTTCTGGAAAGTCGCATTGGCGGGTTCCTGGCGCGTCGCATCCTCGAGCATTTCGACTGCTCCGTCCCAGTTCCCCAGGGCGAGATACGCACTGCCGAGCGCGGCGTTATTACGTGGCGTTTCGATCTCGCGTGCCAGCTTCTCGATGCGGGCCGCGGCGATTCTGACGTCGGGAGACGCCTCGCGGCCGACTACCCCCCGCGTCGCAGCCGCAACCGGCGAGTAGGGGACTCCGCCAGACATCCGTCCTTCCACGGGTCTTGCCGGCTCGTGTGCCAGCGCCCGAGCCAGCTCCTGCAGCTCGAGACTGTCTGCTCGTGACGACCCGAGCCACGCCGGGTGGTACACGAGGACGAGGACTGCCACGGTCGTGGCAACGGCCGCGATCAATCCCACCCCCGCGACCAGCGTTCTGGATCTGGCCATGGCTCATCGCTTCCTTCGACGCTTCGTCTCAGCGCTAGACGGACGTACTCGAGGTTTCCCCGGCTGCGGCCACGCAGCCATCGGCAACGTGGCACACGAATTCTTCGTACTTGCCTGATGGTCCCGCGGGAATGCGCCCGTCCACGTAGGAGAGCCTGAGCGCAAAGGGATGGCCGACGGCTGCCTGAAACAGCCGTCGGAGGCCGTCCTCCTCCGCTTTCGACAGCGCGCGCTCCACGACGAGCCGGGCTTCGATCGTTTCGCGATCCTCCTGCACGAGTTGATACTGCAGGACGGGTGCGACATCCCGGCAGCGAAGAAAGCCGGTGACCGGCCAGTGACGCGTGCCGTCAGGCATGAGAATGAAGTTCCGCTGCCGTCCGAGAATCCGCTTCCAGGTGGGCAGACCTCGTCCGCACCGGCAGGGCGGGGCGACCTCGGCACAGTCGCCAATGTCGTAGCGCACCAGGGGTGTTGCGTAGTTGTGCAGGTCGGTGACGGTCACGCGTCCGATCTCGCCTGGTCTGCATCTGCTTCCGTCCTCGCGCAGCACTTCGACCATGAGGCTCTCGGCCATGACGTGGTAGAGGCCGCTGACAGGGCATTCGAGCGCGAGGTACCCCACTTCCTGCGACGAATAGCAGTCGGCGACCACCGCGTCGAAGGTCTCTTCCGCGGCGACCCGAATCCGGGGTAACAGCGTCTCGCCCGTTGTGAGAACGTGCCGGAGCTCCGGAAGCGCGATCATACGCCGCCGGCAATACGCGGCGATCGCCTCCAGTGTGCTCGGATACACCACCAGCATGTTTGGTTGGAAGTTCACGACCCAGTCGACCAGCCGCGCGACTTCCGCGGCGATCGGCAAGGCCAGCATTGGCCCGGTGCGCGCCAAGAGGCTGGCTGGCGGCCCCCAGTCGTCACGCTGCACGGGGGAGGAGACGTTGGCGCGAATCGAGCAGAGGCGCCCGCTCACGTGGCGCCGGTGCCAGCGAAGATCCCGCATGGCCAAAGCGTTCCAGAAGATCGCCGTGACCCCCGTGCGCCGCACAACGACGGGCTCCCCCGTGGATCCCGACGTCCTGGCCTCGACACTCTCCCCGTGACCGCGGGGGATCTCGCGGCAGAACAGTTCGCGTTGCGACGTCTGCAGGTCCCGTCGCGTCAGCACCGGAAGCCGCGCGAGTCCGGAAGGGTTGGCAAGGTCGGCAGGGTTCAAACCGGCGTTTGCGAGGCGCCGAGCGAAGAACGTCGACTGCCCGTTACAGTACTCGGCGAGCTGCCCAAGGTGCCGGAATTGACTGGCCACGATATCGGACGGCGAGGCCCACTGCGAGTCCTCGAGCTGGCGCACGAGCGCCTTCACCGCCGCCGCCGGATCGATGGGCGCCGCGCTCACTGTCGTACGTCCATCACGAGAAGCGGGCATCGCTCCGCCAGCTCGTAGCTACCGGAGGGAACCAACCGGGGTGCCTCGAACTCGTGCGTGATGCTCGCCAGAAGCTGCTTCAGCGTGGGAAAGCTGTGAACATCGGGCAGACCCTCGAACGCGTCGATTTGGGCAATCACGCTTTCTTCCCAGCCCGTTGCGCATCGGAGCGCCAGTCGATCCGGAAACAGTCGATTGAATGTGTCGAGGATGGACTGAACCGACACGTTTGGCTGCGTAGCTTGAGCGCTCAGCGCGTTCGCCAGTCGCCACTTCAAGGCATGGATTGTCCCGATTCGCCCGGCCATTGCTCGGCCCTGAACGGCTGCCGTGGATTCGCACGGGTCGGGCGTCGCGTACACGCGGACGGCCACTCGGCCTCCAGGCCGCACCACCCGCGCCAGCTCGTGAAACAGGCGTCGATAGTCGCACGGATACTCGAGGCAATTGAGGCTCCCGTCGCCAATCGCAGCCGAGAACGAGCGGTCCGGGCATGGCAGATGGAGCCAGTTCGCCTTGAGGGCCCGGCGTGTCGGCGTGTCTCCGGGCCAGACGTGAGCGAGCATGTTGTCGCTCCAGTCGATGGCCAGGGTGCTCGCCGAGAGGTCGGCGAGTTCGGGCGTGACGCCGAGAAGCAGGACACGCGCGTCATCATGGGCGATCTGTTCTCGCAGCGCCGCGCAGACCGTCGGATGCGGCCTGAGCGGAGGCTCAAGTTGACGCCATCGGCGGTGGAACGTGTCCCAGGGGACGTCGGTCGGCGCAGCGTCAGTCAACATGGCGACCCGCATGGTTGTGGAATCCGTCTTCGGGGCTCACCTCATTGGACGGACATGGTCGGCGGTTTCCAATGCGGCCTTGTGCGGCTGCTCGCGGCCGTGAACTCTCTCCCCGGCGCGTCCAGGTGCGCCCAGCTCAACAGGTCGGCGATGCGTGCGCACCGGCCTCGACGCCTTCAATCCAAATGGCCTGCGGCGGTTCGAAGCGCCGGCACTCTACCACCGAATCAAGAATGCCCCGCGCCTCGCCCATCTCCTGCAGCCGGTGGTGCGCGCGTTTCTCGAGGCATCGCGCCAGCAGCAGCCGAACGACTCCGGGCGTCTCGAACGGCAGTACACCCCAGTCGGGCTCCGACGTCAGCACGTATGCGCAGGTCTCGGCCACATTGGAGGTGTCGAACGCGCGACGCCCGGTCAGCAGCTCATAGAGGACGCAGCCGAACGCCCAGACGTCAGTCGTTTGGCCCGACGGCTCTCCACGGAGGCGTTCCGGGCTCATATAGGCCGGCGTACCGATGAGAACGCAGGACGTGATCATCGATTGCACGTCATCCGGACCGTCCTCAGTCTGCTCACCGACCGCCTTGGCCAGCCCGAAGTCGAGTACTTTCACCAAGCCCTCGGGGGTGACCTTCACGTTTGCCGGTTTGACGTCCCGATGGGTGATGCCTTTCCGATGCGCTGCGGCCAGCGCTTCTGACAGCTGAACGGCGATTTGCAGCGCCTCTTCTATCTCGAGTCGTTCGGCTGCGATCCGTTCTGCCAGCGTCTGTCCGAGGACCAGCTCCATCACCAGATACGGGACGCAGTCAAGCTCCTCGAGTCCGTAAATGGTCGCGATGTTTGGGTGGTTGAGCGCAGCAAGCATTCGAGCTTCGTGGCGGAGCCTCTCGACAGCGCGGGCGTTGTCAGCCACCTCTTTCGGCAGGGCCTTGATGGCAACATCCCGCTCGAGACGCAGATCCCTGGCCCGATAGACCTCGCCCATCCCCCCGGCTGCGATCGAGGTGAGTATCCGGTACGCCCCGACTTTCTTGCCTACGAGCCGCGAATCCATCCTGCCGATCGTAGACGGACGGAGAGTGGGTTTTTTCCGGGACTCGGAGTATCAACGCCCGGCGCCGGGGGCGGCCACCGGGGGCACGGGATATACGCCCATGCCGTGGTACGAGTTGGAATAGATCGACTGGTAGCGAATCCCGTTACCGTTCTTGTCCACCCATCCCATCGACTGCTGAAACAGGCCGGGCTCGGGGTAGCCCGCCGGCACCGTCCCCTCGACGATGTAGAGTCTGTGCGCGTGCATGCCGATCCATGCGAACGTGCGTGACTGATCGGGATTGGTCAACTGGACAATGTGGCCCTCGACGAGGTCCTGCCAGTCCCACGCCAGGTAGTTCAGCTTCGCCTCGCGCTGCAGGAGCTTGAACGTGGCGTACACGATCGCGCCCCGCTCGTCGTGGAGCGCGTAGCCGGCGCCGAGCGCCGGCGGAGCGTTGGCGCGGCAGTTGGCGTTGCCCGGCGGGCACGTCTTGCCCCGCTCGATGCCCTGCTGCTGGATGCTGCTGTAGTCGACGACCGTCACCGAGTAGCGCTCACGCCCTTTGTCCGCGCGGTACACGCGCATCGGAAGGGTGTAGTTCATCTGCGACGTCCAGGTGCCTTCGGTGATCGTTGGCGTGCCGGGGAAGTTCAGCTTGAAGCCGTCCTGCGTGCTGACGTACTCATCCCAGTCCTGGGCGGTCGCCATCGTGGCACCCGCAAGCGACGCCAACACCACGAATGCGACGATCCGCATGACGCGTCACTCCTGCTCAGAAATCCTTCGGCGCGGGCGCATTCCCGCCGTCCCAGTCCTTGACCGATCCGTCCGGCGCTTTCAGAAAGCCAAGCAGGCATCCGTTGTTCTTGTCTCGAAGCGGATGGCATCGCGCTTTGACCTTGTCGCCGGCCTTGATGTAGCCGCGCGCGATCCCGACCTTTTCGAGCCCGCCTCGGCTCGTGGCCTCGAGGGCCCACACCTGCGGCGCACCGCCCGCGCCCGTCACCTCGATGTACACCCAGGAATGGGGCACGAGCAGATGCACTTCCTTGACGATGCCCTCGATGTCGGTGAACGTCTCGGCGTACTGGCCGTGCGAATGGTGCGCCGGCGGGGACGCAGCCGCCTTCGCGCTGCGCGCTTCCACCTTCGCGCTTCGCGCTACGGCGGACGAGTCGGCGCCCAACCCCAGGCACGCGGCGCATGCGGCGACAAGAGTCAGACCAAACCGCATCGCGTCACCGTGTGACGACCGGAGCCGTGGGGAACCCCGCGCCTCCGTCGCCATCCCAGTTCTTCTCGACGCCGTGGCCGCGCGCGGCGTCCCCGTGCATCGGCGTCACGAACCCGAGCAGGCAGCCGTTCGAGCCGTCCCTCAGCAGGTGGCACCGGACCTTGATCGTGTCGCCCGTCTTCACGTCCTCGCGCTTGATGCCGACCTTGAGCAGCCCGCCGGACCCCGTGGCTTCGAGGGCCCACGTCGCCGGCTGCCCCTTGGCGTCCTTCACGACGAGGTAGATCCACGAATGCGGGACGAGCAGGTGGACTTCCTTGACCGATCCCTCCATCGTCGTCCACTTCGAGAGGTCGTAATTGCCGTGCGAATGGTGCGCTCG
>DASTDR010000383.1:0-2218 GCA_035710265.1 Gemmatimonadales bacterium
ACTCCGGTGTCGCGCCGGAAGTGCTCGAGGAGCAGGTCACGAAGGTGCTCGAGACCTCGCTCGCAACGACCGAGAACGTCGTGCGGCTGGAGAGCGAGACCGCCGAAGGCCGCGCGGGCGTGGACCTCCACTTCCGGTACGGGACTGACGTCAACTTCGCGCTTCAGGATGCATCGAAGAATCTCGATCGCGCACGGGCGCGGCTCCCCCGCGACGCCGACCCGGCGACGCTGTTCAAGTTCGACCCGTCACAGAGCCCGATTTACGAAGTCGCCTTCAGCTCGGCCTCGCGCAGCCTGGTGGATATTCGCAGCTGGGCGGATCTCCGGCTGCGCCCGCAGCTGTTGACCGTGGAGGGCGTTGGCGCAATCGACGTCTCAGGCGGGCTCATCCGTGAGGTGCGCGTGACGCTCGATCAAGAGCGGCTGCGGTCCTACGGACTGGCCGTCACGGACGTGCTCAGCGCGCTGCGGGATCAGAATCAGGACGTCGCCGCGGGCAATCTCACCGGGCCGCGCTACGAGATCATCGGAAAAACGACGGGGAAGTTCAGGAACGTCGATGATATTCGCAGCGTGCTGCTGCCCGTGGGCGCGGGGCGGCGCATTCCCCTCTCCGAAGTTGCCACGGTTTCCGATACGAGCCGCGAGCAGCGGGTATACGGACGCCTCGACGGCGTTCCCGCGGTGCGGATCTCGGTCCGCAAGCAACCGGATGCAAACACCGTCAACGTCGCCGAGGCGCTTGGGCACAGGTTGGAGCAGCTCGCCGCCAGCCGATTCATTCCCGAAGACGTCAACTACCAAGTGCTGTTCAACCAGTCGTTCTTTATCGAGAACGCAGTCGCCGGTGTGCGCGAGGCCGCCGTGCTGGGCGCGCTGCTTTCGATGGTCCTCGTGCTGTTCTTCCTCGGCAGCCTCCGCAAGACGGTCGTGATCGGTCTGTCGATTCCGCTGGCGGTGCTTGCCACGTTCGTGATCATGGGGATGGCAGATCTGAGCCTCAACATCATGAGCCTCGGCGGATTGGCCCTGGGCGTCGGCATGCTGGTCGATAACTCGATCGTCATTCTCGAAAATATTTTCCGCCACAAGGAAATGGGGAAATCCGCGGATCTCGCGGCCCACGAAGGAGCACGGGAGGTGACGTCGGCAGTCGTCGCGTCCACGACGACGCATCTGGCCGCGGTGGTGCCGTTCCTCCTCATTTCCGGCCTCGCGGCACTGATCTTCCGTGAGCTGGTGCTGACGATCTCGTTCGCGATCGCCGCCTCGCTCGCCGTGGCGATGACGTTGGTTCCCATGCTGACCGCGCAATTGTCGAAAGTGCATCGCACCAGCGGCATCGCCGGGACGCGTCCGCTGCTCGCGTTCAACCGTGGTGTCGAGCGACTCACGGCGTGGTACAAGCGCGTCGCGACGCGGGCGGTGCAGCGGCGCGGCCTCGTGATCGGCCTCGCCTACGGGTCCCTGATCCTGGTGTTTTTCCTCACGCGCGGCTTGGGGAATGAGTTCCTGCCGACGATCGACGACGGCAATGTGAGCGTGAACATCAACATGCCACCGGGCACGCCGCCGCTGCGAACCAACGAGGTGGCTGACCGGATCGAGGAGCTGGTGCGCCAAATGCCCCACGTGCGCCACATCTTCACGACGGCGGGCGGTGGGTTCTTCGGGGGCGGCACCCAGGAGCGCGGCGGTCGCGGATCGCTCGACATCATTTTGACGCCGGCAACCGAACGGCGCGGTACGCCCGCCACCGAGTGGGTCTCCGAGCTTCAGCGGCGCATCGATTCGCTCGCCGTCCCTGGCGCGCGCATCTTCGCGCGCCCGCCGCGGATTCGGGGACTCCGCACCAACATCTCGGGCTCCGATGTCGCGATCAGCATCCAGGGCGAGGATCTCGGCACGTTGCAGCAGCTGGGCAACGACGTCATCCGCCGCCTGCAGGGTATCCAAGGCCTCGATGCGCTCCAGCCCTCGACCGAAGAGGCGAGCCCCCAGCTGATCGTGGCGCTCGACCGCCAGCGCGCCGCTGATCTGGGCCTCAACGTCGCGGAGGTCGGGCAGGCGGTCCGCACCGCGCTCGACGGCGCGATCCCGACCCGGTTCGCGGACGGCACCAACGAGTACGACGTGCGCGTGCGCCTGCCTCGCGACCAGTTCAAGAGTCCCGAGGATCTCGGGGCGATTCTCCTGTTTTCCGGGACGGCGCGGGC
>DASTDR010000384.1:0-2604 GCA_035710265.1 Gemmatimonadales bacterium
TCGAGCTCGGCCGGCTTGCCCGCGACGTCGATGACTTCGATGTCGGGAGTGTGGGAGAGAAGGTCGAGGCCGCTCTTCGCCACGCGGTCGGCCACGACCACGCGCCAGGTCGCGGTCATCTCACCTCAAGGCCTGCTCGATGAGCGGGAGCAGCTCCTCGAGCGCGGCGACGGTGTGATCACCCATGTGACCGATGCGAATCGTCGAATCCTTGAGCGCGCCGTACCCGGACCCGATCGTCCAGCCCTGCTGCTTGAGCGCGGCGACGACTTCCTTGGAATGCTTGCCCTCGGGCAGCCGCAGGCACGACACGGTCCAGCTGTGCCGGCCTTCCTTCGGCAGGAACTTGATCCCCCGCTCGGCGCCCCAGCTCTCGACGCGGCGCCGCATCGCGTCGTGCCGCTTCCACCGGGCCTCGATCCCGCCCTCGCGCTCGATGCGCGCGAGCTGGACGTCGAGCGCGTACAGCAGCGAGATCGCCGGCGTGTTCGTCGGCTGAAACTTCGTGGTGGCGGTGAGGAAGCTGATGACGTCGAAATAGGCGCCCCGCTCCTCGAGCGTCTTGGCGCGCTCGACCAGCCGCTCGGACGCCACGCCGAGCGCGAGGCCGGGCGGCAGGGCCAGCGCTTTCTGCGAGCCGGTGAACACGAAATCGAGGTTCCAGCGGTCGGTTTCCACCGGCGAGCCGGCCATCGAGGTCACGGCATCGACCAGCAGCAGCACGTCGGGGAAATCCTTGACCACCTCGGCGTAGCCGGCCACGTCCTGGAGCACGCCGGTCGAGGTCTCCGAATGCACGCAGGTGACGGCGTCCACGGGCGTCCGCTTCAGCGCGTCGCGCAGCATGTCGGGCTCGATCGCGCCGCCGAGCGGTACCTCGAGGCGGATGCATTCCTTGCCGCACGCGCCCACGATCCCGGCGAAGCGCTCGCTGAACGCGCCGTTCACGAGCGACAGCGCGCGGCGGCGCACGCCGTTGCGGACCGCCATCTCCATGAATCCGGTCGCCGACGTGGTGCCGACAAAGACGGGCCGCGCGGTCCGAGCCACGGCAGCGAGCTTCGGCGCCATGCCCTGGAGTATCTTTTCCATCGCGCCCGAGCGGTGCCCGATCATCGGCTTGATCATCGCTTCGAGCACGTCGGGGTGAACGTCGGTCGGGCCCGGCAGGAAGAACTTGCCGAACGCCGGAGGCGCGTGAGGTGGAGCGGATGCGGTGGAGGTCATGCGCTCGCTCGCGCGAGCTCTTCTACCAACCCTCCGACGACGACTTCACTGGTCTTGACGAGCCGCACTCCCTCTTCCCCCCATTCCTTGAGCAGATGCTCTCCCACATCGCGGTCGATCGGCTTCATCGCATCCACCACCGCGAACAGGCGCACCTGCGGACGGTGCTGCAGCAGTCCTTCGATCGCGTACTTGTCGCACACGTCGAGCGCGACCCCGTACAGCACGATGTCGTGGGGGTTGAGCGCATCGAGCACCGGGAGAACGTTCGGGTTGGAGAACACGTCGAACCGGTGCTTGTGAAACAGGATATCGCCGCGGTGGCTCTTGACCCTGGCCGCCAGCGCCTTGGGATCCTGGGGCTCGGGCTCGATCACGAGCGGGTCGCGCAGCGCGGTCTCGGCAATTTTCTTCTGGCCCGGGGTGCCGCGCAGGCAATGCGGCGGAAACGTCGCTTTCCAATCCGGCGTGGCCGAAATCTCCTCGTGCTCCCGGACGTGGTCATCGGCGCTCGCCACGATTCGGATGCCGTGGCCGTGCGCGTAGTCCGTCAGCTTCTTGAGATTCGGAATGAGCTGCTCAGCGTCGGGCACGTACAGCTTGCCGTCGGCCTTCATGAAGTCATACTGGGTGTCGACGTCCCAGAAGATGAGGCGAGATGTGGGCGGCATGGGACGGGAAATCTAGGCAGAGCTAAAGCGTCAGCGCTACGGCCACCTCGTCGCACGCGTCCTGGCGCGGGCAGCGCGTGCAGTCCGCCCACACCTTGAGCGGGAAGCGCTCTTCCTTCTCGACCACCTGGAAGCCAAGTCGCAGGAAGAACAGCGGTTTGCGCGTCAGGCCGAACACCTCGTTCAGTCCCAGCGCGCGCGCGTCGAGCAGCAGCGCCTCGACGAGACGCTTCCCCACCCCGCGGCCCTGCTGGTCGTCCCGCACCGCGAGCCCGGCGATCTCCGCGAGCTCCGTGCTGTAGACCTTGAGGCTGGCGCAGCCGACGATGCTGCCGTCCGGCGCCTCGGCGAGGACGTACTCCTTGATGTGCCGGCACAGATCGTAATTCGAGCGCGGCAGCAAGTCCCCGGTCGCGACGAACGGCGCCATGAGGGTTTCCATGGCGGCGACGTCGGCCAGCGTGGCCGGACGCAGACGAGTTTCGGTCTTGACCGACAAACTGGTCACGCGAGCACCTCTTCGAGAATCGTGGCACCGCGCTCGAGGTCGTCGCGGGAGACTGTCAACGGCGGAACGATCCGAATCACGTTGGGGCCGGCCGTGAGCACGAGCAGATGACGCTCGCGCGCCGCCGCCACCACCGGCGCGGCGACCTCGTTGAGCTCGACGCCCCACATCAAGCCACGGCCGCGTACCGCACGCACG
>DASTDR010000385.1:0-4509 GCA_035710265.1 Gemmatimonadales bacterium
GAAACGACGATCACCGATCCGGAGAATCTTCTCGCTCCCTACGTCACGACGGGCACGCTCCGAAGGCACCGCGAGTGGACCATCACCGAATACATCTGCGAGGAGAACAATCGGAACTCCGTGGACGGCAAGGGGAAGGCCGGAATCGATCTGACTGTTCCCACGTCTCCCCGATAGCAGGCCCAATCATGAACATTCGAACGACGCTGCTCGCCGGACTCGTGCTCGCAGGTTTCTCAGCCACAGTTCTACCTGTCGCCGCGCACCACTCGTTTTCGGTCTTCAACACCAGCGAAACGAAAACGGTCACGGGTACGGTCAAAGAGATCGAATGGACGAATCCCCACATCTGGCTCTGGGTCAACGTTCCCAACGACAAGGGCGGAGTGGACGTGTACGCCTTCGAGGGCATGAGTCCCAACTTCCTGGAGCGCCGCGGCTGGACGCGGACCACCTTGAAAGCGGGCGACAAGATCACGGTTGACTACAACCCGCTCCGCGATGGAAAGAACGGCGGTATGTTCCGGACCGGACGAATGGAGAACGGCAAGACGTTGACGATGGGCGGCAGCCAGTAGGTCACTTCCGTTCAGCGCCTGTCGCGTCCGGCAGAAACCGCTGATAGATCAGGTTGCTGACGCCAAGCATCACGAGGAGAGGCGCCAGGCCCAGGCACCACGCACGCGCTTCTGATGTTCCCTCGACCGGCTCGAGCGCGAGGAGGAAGTACGCCACGGCCCCACCGACACCGAGGCTTGTGAGCACGAGACCGCTGCGAAGGTAGTCCAGGCGGGTCTTCGGCTTCTCCACGTCCTCCTGCACCGGCAGCCCTTTCTCGATCATCAGCCGTCGTTCCGTGTATTTCAGGTCCATCTCGTGCTGCTTCACGCCAGGCCAGCCGGCCATTGCGCGGGGGGCAGGCGGGGGCGGCGTGATCCCGTTCTCGAGCGCGATGCGGCGCTCCTCGAACTCGAGCCGCTTCTTGCGGTAATCCAGGTAGACGGCCCATGCGATCACGGCCGCGCCGGCGAGTATCACGATCGTCACGATGACCGAACTGTCCAGACTCATGGAGCCCTCACTGTCGCGGGGATGTGCCGCAACGCCCTATGAGACGGGCGTCCCGTCCGCCGGTTTCACCGGGAGTGGGACGGGCGCGCATTGCCGCCGCTGAAACCGCCGGCGTCCTCGCGCGTATCATCTGCCGATGCCGGCTGCAGGCCGTGGAGTCTGACGAGCGCGACCTCGTGGCGCGGTGCCTGGCCGGCGACCAGCGCGCCGCAGCCGAGCTGGTGGAACGTTATGCACGCATGATCGGCACGGTGATCTGGCGTACGACCGGGAGTCAGGACGACGTGGCGGATCTGACACAGGAGACGTTCCTGCGCGTGTTCCGCGCGCTCCCGTACTTCGACGCGCGCGCCAGGCTGACGACGTGGATCTACACCATTGCGCACCGCGTCACGATCGACTTCCTCCGTCGGAAAGGGCCGTGGCGGCACGATTCGTTGAGGGCCGCGCCCGGCGATCGGGACGCGGTCGATGAAGAGACGATCGCGTCGCCGGCGCCGGACCCGGAGGCAGTGCTCGAGCGCGAGGAGCACGAGCAACTGGTGCACGATGCGCTGGTGGAGCTGCCGCCCAAATACAGGCTGCCGCTCGTGTACGCGGCAATTGCGGGCCTGGACTACGCCACGATAGGCGAGATGCTGCGGCTCCCGGTTGGCACGGTGAAGACGCATGTGTTCCGGGGCAAGCAGCTGCTGAAAGCGGCGATCAAACGGAAGCTGGAGGTCTCGAATGCCGACTGAGCGCGCGGACTGGCTGGACCGGCTGCTCGAGCACGCGCCGGAATGGGAGCCGCCAGCGGGCTTCAGCATGCGCGTGATCGCCGCTGCGCGCGAGACCACGCCGCCGCTCTCGGAGATGCCGCGCTCGGTGCGAAGACACCGGCTGCTGCTCGGGAACTGGTGGCTCGACGCAGTCTTCAGCGCGCTGCGCGGCCGGGTCGAAAGCACCGCCTGGGTGCTGCGCCAGTATCTGAGCCTGCTGGGACGATAGGATCAGGGGGCAGGGGGCAGGGGGCAGGGGGCAGGGGGCAGGGGACAGGGGGCAAGGTCGACTAATTGTACAAGTCGCCGGCAAGATACTTGAGGCCCGTGTCGACGGCCACCGTCGCCACGACCTTGCCCGGCCCGAACTCCCGCGCCAGTTGAAGCGCGCCAACCAGATTGAGGCCCGTTGACGTCCCCGCAAAGATCCCCTCTTCCCTGGCCGCACGGCGCACCATCGCCCGCCCCTCGTTCTCATCGATGGCACGCGCTTCGTCGTAGGAGCCTTCGGTCAAGTGCGGAGGCCAGAAGCCGGCAGCGGTACCCTCGACGCGGTGCGGCCCACCCCTGCCGGTCGTGAGAAACGGCGAGGTGGATGGCTCGAGCGCAACGATGCGCGTGGAGGCATCGGCCCCCTTCAAGGCCTTCGAGACACCCACGAGCATGCCTCCGGTCCCCACGGCACCTGCGAACCCGTCCACGCGGCCGATCTGCTCGATCAGTTCGTGACCGATGTTGGCGTAGCCGTCGAGCGCGTCGGCGTTGTTGAACTGGTCCGTCCAGAAGGTGTTCGGGTCCTTTGCCAGTTCGGCGACGCGGGCCTTGAAACGATCGAACAGTGCCGGTGTCACCGTCCCCCCATCGCTCGGCACGATCTCGAGGTCGGCGCCGAAGGCACGCATGGTGTCGAGCTTCTCGACCGCGAAGTCGTCCGATGACAGAGGATGAAACTCGTAGCCCTTCATCGCGCACACCATCGCCAGGGACGAACCGGTGCTGCCGCCGGTGTACTCGACCACGCGCATGCCTGGCCGAAGCGCGCCGCGCCGTTCGGCGCCTTCGATCATGGCGAGCGCCATCCGGTCCTTGTACGACCCGGTTGGATTGACGTATTCGAGCTTGACGAAGACGTCGGCCGAACCGCCCGGAGCGATCCGCTGCAGACGCACGAGGGGCGTCCGGCCAATTGTCTGAAGCACGGAATCAACGACCGCGGGCGATGAAATCATGGAGGAGAATGATAGCCGCCCGATCGACAATCCGGACGAGGTACGGAGGCTGCGATGGGACGAGGATGCTGGTGTCTGTTGTTCGTTGTCGTCGCCGTCGTCCCTGCGGCTGCGCAGGTCGATCAGGCGCTCGCCCAGCAGTACTTCAAGGAGGCCCAGGCGCTCTGCGAGCGGGACGGCGGCCGTCTCTGGGGCGTCTCGCTGTGCGGGCCGATGGTGATTGCGGACGCCGCCACTGGAACGATCGCCACGAGCCAGCCGGCGCCGGCTGGTGACCGTCCTCGCGTGCTCGGCTTGGTGAACGCCCCGGTCCAGTGGGGTGGCATCACGTGGTCCGCGTACATCTGGCAAGCGATCCTCAAGGATGATCAGGGGGAGCGCGGGCGGCTGTTCATGCACGAGCTGTTTCATCGCGTCCAGCCCGGCCTCGGGCTGATGGCTCCGGGCCCTGGCGAAAACCCTGGCGAACCTATTCACCTCGATTCGCTGGAGGGCCGCTACTGGATGCGGCTCGAGTGGCGGGCGCTCGCGCGGGCGCTTGGGGCCTCTGGCGCGGCGCGCACGTCCGCCATTGCGGATGTCCTGGCGTTTCGCGCGGCGCGCCATCAGCGCTTTCCCGGCGCCGCGGCCGCGGAGCACGTTGTCGACATCAACGAGGGAATCGCAACGTACACGCAATACGTGACGGGGTCGGACAGCGCCGAGGAGGCGAGCCGGCACGCCAGGACCACCCTGTCGGGCGCAGAGACGGGCACATCCTTCGTCCGGACGTTCGCGTATGCGTCAGGAGCCGGCTACGGGCTGTTGCTCGACGCGTTGTCTCCAGGCTGGCATCGGAAGATCACCAGGGCGAGCGACGTCGGCCAGCTGCTCTCAGAAGCGGCTGGAGTGACTGCGGCGCCGGAGGCAGGCGCCGCCGCTGCGCGGTATGACGGCGCGTCGCTGCGGGCGGCCGAAGAGCAGCGCGATCGCGAGCAGCAGGCGATCATCGCCGAGCTGCGCCGACGCTATGTCGATGGACCGGTGCTTATCGTGCCCCGCGCAGGCAGCGGCAGCGTCAACAACACGGGCGCCACGGTGATTCCCGGGGCGGGCACGGTGTTTCGGGCAATGTCGAACAAGAGCGCGTGGGGATTCTTCGAGGCGAAAGACGGCGCCATGATCTCTGCTGACGGCGACACCATCTTGCTGCCGGCGCCCGTCGTCGTCGATGCGACGACGCTGAAGGGCGATGGGTGGACGGCGACAGTCGGCCCGGGGTGGACGGTGCAGCCGGGCCCACGGCCGGGATCGTTCCGCGTCGTGCGGCAATGACCTGCTCTCAGGTTGCTCCCTATTCGAGCGACAGCCTGAACGCGGCCATCTCTTCGCCGTTGCGAACAAGCAGCACGTCGCCGGCGAGCACGGGATGGTTCCACGTCTTGCCGTCGATCGCCTTGAACCGGGCG
>DASTDR010000386.1:0-14906 GCA_035710265.1 Gemmatimonadales bacterium
TCTGATACGCCGCGGGATAGCCGACCCACGGCGTGCTGCTGTTGCCCGACGCGCCGACGAGGACAATCCCGCGCGCGTACGCTTCGTTGAACGCGGCCTCGGCCGCGTCGCTGGGGGAGATCGGGACGGAAACGCCCTGCACGCCGAATCCGAACGACATGTTGACCACGTCCATGCCGTTGTCGATCGCCCACTCGACGCCCTGAATCATTTTCTCGAGCGTCCCTCCCGCCCAGTCGCAATCGGCGAGTCGCATCGAGTAGAGCTGCGCACTCGGCGCGACGCCGACCGTATGCCTGGCGCCGTCGCGCGCCGCCACGATCCCCGCCACGTGCGTGCCGTGCCCATTGCAGTCATCCAGGCCGCGCCCGTCGCCCACGAGATCGATCCCGCCCACGACGGTGAGATCGGGATGGTCGACATCGATGCCGGAATCGAAGATCCCGACCTTCACGTTCTGCCCGCGAAAGCCGAGCGCCCAAGCCCCGGGTGCGTCGATCTTCGACACGCCCCAGTCGGTGAGCTGCCGCGTGCCAAGCGGCACCATGGTGATGTTCTCGTCCACGTACGCGACGTTCGGATTGCGGCGCAGGGCGTTGACGGCGGCGTCGGGAAGATTTGCAGACAGCGCCCGAATGTACCTGAAGCTGTGGCGTACGCTGCCGCCCGCTGAGTTGATCAACGCTCGTTCGGACGCACCCGGTCTGGTGCGGAATCCGACGATGACGACTTTGCTGGCTTGGCTGGTGACGGCAGCTTCAGGGGAGGACGGGAGTTTGCTCGAGTGCGGCTCGCAGCCCGCGGCGAACGCCGCGACTCCTGCCAGGAACGCCAGTCGCTTCATTATTGCAGCTCGTGTTGGGGACGCTCAAATCCTGGCGCCGGCCTGTTACCTGCTGTAGTCCTCTGAGGAATTAATTCCTTGGTGCTGTGGCATTAGAGCCACAGGGCGCGCGTTTTCCGGAGGTGGCCCTTACGGGTTGACCCGGGCACTCTGGCCGCTGACCGCCGCGTGGAGCCGCACCACTGCATCCACCACCACATCAGGCCGCTCTTCGTGCAGATAATGCCCGGCCCCGGCGATCGAGTCGAGCGCGAACGCGGGCAGGCTCTGCTGTAATAGCGCCACGTCAGCGTCCTTCACGTTGCCGCCATGCGGCGCGCCGCCCACGACGAGCCGCACGGGGCAGAGCACCTCGACCAGGTGCGGGGCCAGGCGGTCCCGCTCCTTGGCCCCCGCCATCGCGAGGTACGCCTTGAGTGTCCCGTCGAGATCGCGCGCGGTGCCCGCGGTGTACTCCGCGATCACCTCGTCGGTCACCCAGGTCGTATCGCCCGACGACTTGACCAGGTTTTCCCGGGTCTTGTTGCGAACGAGTCTCATACCGCCCATGACTTTGACCCAGGGGATGAGCCGGAGCGACTTCCGGAACCCGGGGGTCACCGCGGTCTCGCTCGCAGCGCCGTCCAGCGCAACCAGCCCGAGCACCAGATCAGGGCGCTGGTAGGCGAGCCGCAGCCCCATCGCCGCGCCCATAGCGTGCGCCACGACCAGCGCGCTGTCCACGTCCAGCGCATCGAGCACCCGGGCGATGCGATGGGCCTGCGCCGTCAGCGAATAGTCCGCGCGCTCGGGCCGGGACGAAGCGCCAACGCCGAGCGGCTCGATGACGATCGTGCGGTAGCCCGCCTCGTTTAGAGGCGGCACGACTTTGCGAAAGCCGAATTGCGAGCCGAATAAGCCGGGGATCAACACCAGTGGCGGGCCCGAGTCCGATCCGGAGATCGTCACCGACAGGGATTCGGCCGGAGCGACGGTGATCCTACGCACCTGGGGACGGTCGTCCCGCTGAGCGGAGTCGGTCGGTGCCAGCGCCAGGGCTACGAGAAGCAGATTCACGTAGGCGATACTGGCAAGGGCCGTGCCCCCCCATCGGACAAACGCACGAAAGCCGGAGAGCTCGCGCTCCCCGGCTTTCGTTACTGTCCGCTTCGCTTAGCGCGCTGCCGGCTGATTGAAGCTCTGTTGTCCCTGCGCGCTGATCTTGTGGAACGTCGAATTCGCGACTTCATAGCTCTCGACGCGCGGCGTTCCATCGACCACCTGCTGCAGCTTCTGGAGCACCGCGGGGTAGGTCTCGCGGCTGTAGGCCTCGGCGCTCTCCTGCCGGTCCCACAAGCTGATAGCGACCGCTTCGTCCTTGTCGGTCGCCAGGAACGTGATCTCATCCTTGAACCCGGGCTGCTTGCGCAGCATGGGGAGCACGTCCGTCTCGAGCGTGCGGGTGAATTCGTTGGCCTTATCGGCCTTGAGGTGCAGGGTAACGTTGCGAGCGTACATGTCGACACTCCTTGTTCTCGTGAAGCCTTCGCTGCTATGGACAGTACCTATGCCGCAACGTCGCCCGTTGGGGCGAAGCAGGCCATCGCTATTTGTGGTTAGCTACTGAGCCCAGCGGAGGATTAACCCGGAGTTAATCCGCTTTCGAGCGCGCTGCGGGCGCGGGCGAGCAGTGTGTACGACGAAATCTTCTGCGACGGGGCGGCCGCGCTGTAGCCCGCGCGCACGTCGAAGCCGTTGCCGTAGCCGGTCGCGCGATCGGTGAGGCGATGGACCAGGCGCTTCGCGGCCCAGGCATTCCCCGCCGCCGCGAACACCGCAAACTCGGCGCGCCCGGTGCGGCCGACGGCGTCCGACGCGCGGCCCACAGACTTGAACGTCACGGCGAGCCGGTCGCTGGCGGCGCGGCTCGGCAGGTCACTGCTGCCGGGGCGGAACACCATGCACGCGAGCGCGAGTCCGTGGCGCGTGGCGAGCGCCGCGAGCTCGTCCGCCCGCTTGGCCAACCCGAGGTGATTGTAGAGTCCGCTGACGCGATCCACGAGACACTCTTCACTCACACGATCGAGCTCGAGCTTCGGCTCGACGTACGCGACGACGCGCAAGACCAGGTCCTCGACGTCGAGCGGCGTGCCGCGGAAATCCCACGCGCCGGCGCGCACGGCCTCGAGCACGTCATCGCGCGACGGGTGCCCCTGGCACACGAGCACGATCGGCGTGGCGAGCGACGCGGAGCGCAGCGTGCGGCACAGGCCGAAGCCGGGCGGCGCGATGGCGACATCGAGCACGATCGCGTGCGGGCGCCGGCTGTGCACGCGCTCGAGCGTTTCGGGTTCGGCGTGCGTGGTGATGACGCGAAATCCCGCGGTGCTCAACGGGCCGCGCAATCCCTGCGCGAGCCACGGGTCCGGACTCGCGAGCAGGATCAGCGGCTCGGGATGATGGCGCAATAGATCGGTCGACATTCTTCAGAAGGAAGAAGGCAAGTTGAACGTAAGAGTGGGGCCTATTGCAGCAACCCATCTATCGTGCGCTGGATCTAATGCCGAGGGGTGAGGCACTACATCGACAAGTCTCTACTTGTGACGATAGGTGATCCTGCCGCGCGTGAGATCGTAGGGCGACAGCTCGCACGTGACGCGGTCGCCTGCCAGCACGCGAATCCGAAACTTGCGCATTTTTCCCGCAATCGTGGCCAGTACCGAGTGGCCGTTGGTGAGCACGACACGGAACGTGGAGTTGCGGAGCAGCTCCTCGACTTTTCCCTGCATCTCGATCGTCAGCTCTTTCGTCATGTCAGCTCTTTGGCTCCTCGGCGCGTTTGCCCGTGCGCCGCTCGATGTACGCTCGGTGGCCGCACGCGCACACTTCCATCGCGCGGCCGGCTCGATCTGTCTTGTATTCCATTAACTCACGACACTCGGGGCACCGCAGGGAGCGGTCGGCCACGAGGCCGAGCCGCTCGGCGGCCTTGTTCACGGCTTAGTTCCGCGCCGCGGAGCGGATATGATGCACCCCGTGCAGCACCCGCTCGACTTCGGGCGTGCCAAAGACCACGGGGTGATCACAGACACAGAGCGCGCTGTGGGGGATGGCTAAGGGTGTGGCTGCGTTGGGCGTACGGAACGTCGTGCCCGAGGGATTGCCGATGAAGCCGCCGCAGATGTGGCAATGAATGCTTGGCATGGCGCAAGCTAGTCGATTGGACCGCGAAAAGCGAATCTACCTTGTCCTCCACCCGTTTACCGGCCCGCCATTGAAGAACCGCTCCGGTGTCATCACCCCGTCGCGCTTGAACACGATACCGTCCTTGAGCACGAATACCACCTCGCGGAGCGCATCGATGCTCTCGAGCGGATTGCCGCGCACGGCGATCAAGTCGGCGGCAAGACCGGGTTTGATCGGCCCGCGGCGCCGCTCCAGCTCGCTCACTTTGAAGCCGTTGATCGTCATCGCGCGCAGGATGTCGGCGGGTGGAATGCCGGCGGCCTTCCAGGTCTCGAGAAACTCGATCGCGACCTGACCGCGCGTCTTGCCCGGCACCCAGTAGTCGGCGTCGGTCGAGAACGTCAGCGGCACCTTGTTCTGCCACGCGTTCTTCAACCCGGCCACGGTACGGTCGTAGCGCTGCTGCGTGGTGTGTCCCGTCAACACGAGCGGCGTCTCGGTGCCGGCGCGCCACACCCCGCGCCGCGCCATCGCCTTGTGCATCTCGTCGTTCAAGCCGACGTCGTGCGCGATCGACCAGATCCCCGCCTCGATCGCGCGGCGCGCGCCGTCCACCGTCTGCACATGCCCCTCCACCTTGAGGCCCGCCTTCGCCGCCTCGGCGATGAACAAGCGGATCTCGTCTACCGTGTAACCCCACGGCTTGCAGTCGACGCAAATCTTGATCACCCGCGCGCCGAACAGCGCGTTCTGCCGCACCGCCTTGACGATCTCGTCGGGCGTGTCGGCGTCGAGATACTCGGGATAGACGATGTTGTGCTCGCGCGCCATTTCGGGTGTGGGCCAGAACTGGCCGCCCATTCCGCCGATGATGATTCCGGAGTTGATGATCGTGGGTCCCGGAATCCATCCCTGCTCGATCGCGATGCGCAGCGCGGCGTCGGCATAGTTGCCGGCATTCCCCATGTCGCGCACGACGGTGAAGCCCGCCGAGAGCATCTGGATCCCGTTCGAGGCCGCCTGGATGGCGCGCAGCGGCGTGCCGTCCATCACGTACGTGAGATAGTAGACGTTGCTCTCGGGCTCTTCCTTATAAGTGAGCGCGAGGTGGTTGTGCGCGTCCACGAGCCCGGGAAGTACCGTGAGCCCTGAGAGGTCGATGACCTCTGCGCCCGCGGGGATCGCGATGTCCCCGCCCACGGCAGTGAACTTGCCCTTCTCGACGAGGATCACCTGATTCGTGCTCGCCGTCCCCGTCTCGGGATCGATCAGACGGCCGGCGCGGATCGCGGTGACCTGGGCCTGGAGCGAGGGAGCAAGGAGCAGGATCGCAGGGAGCAGAAGGCGGAGAGACATCGCGACGACTCCTGTGTGTGCGTGACGGTGGGGCCGGGAAGGATATGTGAGCGCTAGAGCGTCGGATAGACGATCCGGACGAAATCGTCGCCCTTGAACCGGCCGTTCCCCCACTCGGCATCGAGGTCGGTGAAAGGCTTGGCGGCGATCGATTCCTCGAGTGACTTCCCGGCAGTCTTGAGCTTGCTGACCCGATCCCTCGCCGTGACGAGCATGTCGCGATACTTCTCGAGATCGGCTTTGGTAGCGAGCCGGCCGTGGCCCGGAACGATCCGCGTGTGCGCGTCGGTGAGGCTCAGCACGCGACCTGCTGCCTCGATCATCCCGTCGATCTTGCCGCCGGTCGAGCTATCGATGAACGGATAGCGCCCGTTGAAGAACGTGTCGCCTGTGTGCAGCAGGTTGGCGCGCTCGAAGCGCAGGATCACGTCGGTGTCGGTATGGGCCGGCTGCACGTGCCAAATCTCCACTTGCTCACCGTTCGCCTCGAGCTTGTGGCTGTCCTTGAATACGCGCTGCGGCCGCGCGTTTGCGGGCGACGGCGGGACGTCGATCTCGAGCACCGGGAGATGATGCGACTCGCTCATGCGGCGTTTGGTGTTTTCGTGCGCCACCACGGTGGCGCCGGCGGCACGCAGCGCCGCGTTGTTGTCGGTGTGGTCCAGGTGCCAGTGGGTGTTGACCACGAACTTCACCGGGCCGCCCCCCCCGATCTCTTTGAGCGCTGCGTCGAGCCTGGGCCACGCCGGCGCCGCGAACGTATCGACCACGACCAGTCCGTCGGAGCCGTGCAGCACCACGACATTGCCGCCTGGTCCTGAGAGCAGCGTGAGATTGTCGCCGAGCTGCTGGGTCGCGATGGGGGCGGCGCCGACCTGCGCGCGAAATGCGGCGAGGCGGTCTGCGGGCGCCTGTTGGGAGAAGATCCGACGAGGGATCAGCGCTCCGGCAACGGCACCTGCGCTCAGCGCTGCCATCAGCTGCAACCATTCGCGTCGCGTGCTGCTCACGGTTCGACCTACGTGGTTTGAGAGGGGGACCAATTTAACCCTCGGCTGAAGCCGCGGCTCGGCGACTACCCGAGCCCTTAAGGGCTCACGCCTTGGCCGAGCCGGCGCTTCAGCGCACGGATATCCCACACCACGCCGCCCACCGCAATCACTACGCCCGGCACAAATATCTCCCACCGAAACCGGGGCGGATCGGTGCGGAGCAGCGCGTAGCGAGCGTCGATCATGAACGAGACCAGCACGAGCGCGGATCCGACGCTCGCGAGTACCCAGGCTCGGCGCGACAAGCGCAGCTCGGGCCGGGAAAGTAGCCACAGCGCACCGCCCGCCAAGCAAAGACTCACGATCACCGGCGCGATCACGGGGCCCAGCCACGGCACGGGAATGAGAAACAGCACGTCCCAGGTAAGCAGTGAGGGCGGCCAGCCGATGAACACGAACAGCCACAGATAGTAGAAGATGTCCCACACGCCGAAGGCGAGCGCGAAGTAGAGGAATCCTTCCCACGCATACCGCCCCGCGAGTGCGCCAATGGCGCAGAGCATCACTATAGTCGCGGCTTCGCGGGCGACTTCGACCGTGAGGAGCTGAACCGGCAACTCCACCTGGATCACGCCGAGCGGAGCCGTGGCACCCGTATGCAGGGCGCGCAAGTACACCACCACTGCCGCTTCGACGGCGGCAAACGCGATGGCGAACAGCGTGACCCAGAGCGGGCGTCTATTGAGCATTCACTAGTTAAACAGCCGCCAGCTATTTCTGCCACACCGAGCGAAGGTTTTGTTTTGGGCGTACGTTGGGCACTGTGACCGAACCCATGACCGCCAGCCTCGCGCAACCCAGCAGTGGCCGCCTCTTCTACTACTCCCTCACCGCCGCGCTTGCGGGTTTCCTGTTCGGCTTCGACACCGTCGTCATCTCCGGCGCCGAGCAGACGATTCAGCGGCTGTGGAACCTTGGTGCCGGCGTGCACGGCATCGCGATGGGGGCCGCGCTCTACGGCACGGTCATCGGCTCGCTCGTCGGCTCCTGGCCCGCCGATCGGTACGGGCGCCGGCCCACGCTGCTTGCCGTCGGCGTGCTGTTTCTCGCTTCGGCAATCGGCTGCGGGCTCGCGCCGAACGTGGAAGTCTTCATCTTCTCGCGCTTCATCGGCGGAGTCGGCATCGGCGTCAGCACGGTCGCGGCGCCGCTGTACATCTCCGAGATCGCGCCGCCCGAGCGGCGCGGCCGGCTCGCGGCGATGTTCCAGTTCAACATCGTGCTCGGCATCGTGCTCGCGTTCGCGTCGAACGCGTTGATTGGACGGATCGTCGAAGGCGGGCCGGCGTGGCGGTGGATGCTGGGAATTGCGGCGGTTCCATCGCTCGTCTACTCCGTCATGTGCCTCGGGCTGCCAGAAAGCCCGCGGTGGTTGGCGCTGCGAGAAACGGGAAAGGGGAAACGTGATGCGGCGATAGCCGAGGGTTTCTGGACCTGGCGCATGCGCGTGCCGATCATGCTCGCGTTCCTCGTGGCGTTCTTCAATCAACTCTCCGGGATCAACGCGATCCTCTACTTCGCGCCGCGCATCTTCGCGCTGACGGGACTGGGTGAGCAGGCCGCGTTGTTACAGTCGGTCGGCATCGGGATCACAAATCTCGTGTTCACATTCGTGGGACTGTGGTTGATCGATCGGTTGGGGCGGCGCACCCTTCTGCTCATAGGTTCGATCGGCTACATCGTCTCCCTCGGCACGTGCGCGTGGGCGTTCTACACGCACCACGAGTCGATCGTCCCGGTCTCGATCTTCGCCTTCATCGCGGCGCACGCGATCGGGCAGGGCACGGTCATCTGGGTGCTGATCTCCGAGATCTTCCCCAATCGCTACCGCGCGGCGGGACAGTCACTCGGCAGCGCCACGCACTGGGTGTTCGCCGCGCTGCTCACCACGGTGTTCCCGCTCATGGTCAGCGCGTTCCATCCCGGGACCATCTTCCTGTTCTTCTGCGGGATGATGGCGCTGCAGCTCGTCTGGGTGCTGACGAAGGTTCCCGAAACCAAGGGCGTGCCGCTTGAGGAAATCCAGCGACGCCTCGGCCTCGTCTAACCTCGGGGCGGCGCCCCGGGGCCAGCCGATAATCGTTGGCCTCGGGGAGGTCTTGTGGGACGTGTTCCCAGATCGCGAGCACTTCGGCGGGGCGCCCGCGAACGTCGCCGTGCACGCCGCGGGGCTCGGCGCCGAGGCGGTGATGATCAGTGCGGTCGGCACGGACGCGCGGGGGGACGCGGCGCTCGAGCGACTCGCCGGCTCCGGTGTGGACTGCGCCGCCGTTGCGCGGCTGGCCGATCACCCTACCGGCGTGGTACGCGTCAGCGTCGATCCAGCGGGGTTGCCGAGCTACGACATCGCCGCAGGGAGCGCGTGGGACTGCGTGCCGTGGTCGCCGGCGGTCGAACAGGCCGCGCGGCGCGCGGATGCCATCTGCTTCGGCACGCTCGCCCAGCGATCCCCGCTGTCACGCGAGACGATTCGCCGCGCCGTGACGTCCACGCGCGAGAGTGCGTGGCGGTTGTTCGATGTGAACTTGCGGCAAGCGTATTACGACGCGGCCGTGCTGGTCGAGTCTCTCGAGTTGGCCAATACGATCAAGCTGAACGTCGAGGAGCTGCCGATCGTCGCGCGGTTGTGCGGAATCGAGCACGGACCGCCGACGAAGCAGTTGCGCGCGCTGTGCGAGCGATTCGGGCTCAGGCTGGCCGCGCTGACGCGTGGAGCTGCGGGGTCGTTGCTGGTCAGCCGCAGCGGCGCCTGGGGCGCGGCGGCGCCGCATGTGAAGGTCGTAGATACGGTGGGCGCGGGCGATGCCTTCAGCGCGGCGTTGCTGATGGGGCTCCTGGCCGGGCAGCCGCTCGATGAGGTGAACCGGCGCGCGAACGCCGTTGCGGCATTTGTCTGCTCGCAGCCTGGAGCAACCCCGGCGCTCCCGGCTTCGCTGCGCTAGTAGATCTCGAAGCTTGCTCCTCGGCTGCTAATGGACCTTAAGGGCAATTTTGGCCTTTCCATCATAGTGCGAATCTCGCACTGTGAAAAAGACCTTGCTGGTCCTTGCGCTAGTCAGTGCCTCGGTCCCAGGCGTCGCCGCTCAGGCGCGCCCCCGGTCCGGCGTGCGGCAGCTTCCGTGCCCCGACTGCAATCCGCCCAAGCGCTTCTGGCCGGGATTCGGCGAAGTTATGGTGGTCCAGTTCATTCCGTGGAGCGTCAATTCTGTCCTCCGCGACGCCGAGTGGGCCAAGATCGGCCCATCGGTATGGGCGACCAACATCGAAAACCCCTGGGTCTGGGACAACAACCATTTCCTCAACAACCAGTTCTCGCACCCGTATCACGGGAGCCTGTACTTCAACGCCGGCCGCGCCAACGGCTACAACTTCTGGGAGTCGGTTCCCTGGGCGTTCGGCGGAAGCCTGATGTGGGAGTGGTTCTTCGAAGGCTGGGCGCCTGCGCCCAACGACTGGCTGAATACGAGTCTGGGCGGCATCGCGCTCGGCGAAATGCTCTTCAAGGTCTCATCGCTCACGCTCGACAACACGGAGAGCGGCTCGGAGCGCATGTGGCGTGAAATCGGCGCGACGGCACTGAACCCGGTACGAGGGTTCAACCGTCTCGTGCGCGGCGAGATGAACGACATCAGCGCCAACCCGCCCGACTGGCGGCCGAGCCGGATCTTCGCCTCGTTCGATGCCGGGTATCGGTCCGCGACCGGCGGCGACAACCTCGGCAACGAAGGCTCCACCGGCGTCGGGTTTCTGCAGGCGACGTTGTTCTACGGCGACCAGGTCGAGGACCTCGGGAAGGCGCCGTTCTCGGCGTTCAACGTCGGATTCGAGATCGCCACGGAAAAGCAGGGTGAGCGGGGGCGGTTCGCGAGACTGATGGCGCGCGGCAATCTCGGCGCGCGCGAGCTGGGCCGCGGCGCGAACTCGTCGCACCGGCTCGCGCTGTTCATGAGTTACGAATTCCTGAGCACCGAGTCGGTGGAGTTCGGCGGCCAGGGGTTCCAGGGCGGGCTGGTCTCACGCTGGGGCGATCCGAAGGGGTTCCGGATCCAAAGTGAAATCCTCGGCGCGGCGTATCCGATCGTGGCGACCCAGTCCGACTATTTCGTCTCACTCGAGGGCCGCGACTACGACTACGGCCTCGGCTTCGGCGGTAACTTCCGGGCGTCGGCGATCTGGGAAGGTTTGGGCGCGATCGACGTGCGTGCCCGCATGCTGTGGGAACCGGTGCTCAGCGGCTTCAACGGCGATCACTACCAGTACTCCGCGTCGCTCGAGGGGCGGCTGTACGCACGCGGGCGGCTCGGCGTGGGAGCATCGGTGACCACATATCATCGCAAGAGCGTGTACGATGCCTTCCCCGATGTGTCCGCGGATGGAACACAGATCCGCGCGTATGCGTCGTACGCGGTGCCGAGGTGGCATCCATGAACAACGGTGCGTGGGGTGTGGTGCGTGGGGTGTGGGCACTGATGTTCGCGGTCGCACTCAGCACCGGCTGCCAGGATTCGATCGTGAAGTACCTGGGGCCGGAGAACAACGAGATCGAGACCGTGCTGACGGACAGCCTGCGGTTCCAGGCGTGGGACTTGGACAACGTGACCGACACGCGCGAATGGAGTTGGACGATCACGGGACCGCAGGCGCTCGTGTATCACGACAACTTCGTGCATCACGGCAAGGGGCAGATCACGATCATCGACGCGGCGGGCGACACGGTCTACAACCGGGTCCCGCTGGAGTGGGAGATCGACAACGCCACCGACTCCGGCTCGGCCGGTGACTGGACGGTCAAGCTCGAGCTGTTCGGCGCGCGCGGGCGCGTGGACTTCTCAGTGGTCAAGGCGCCGTAGCTCGTCGAGAAATCCTGCCTGCCCGGGCAGGATTTTCTGTTTCGCTTCCTCCAGCGAGAACCAGCCGGCGCGATCGACTTCGGGGAACTCGCGTCCCTTGAAGGTGAACGTGTTGCTCTTGAGCAGCGCAGGATCGCAGTCGCCGCGCACCGCCCAGGCGTAGACGAGTTTGCCGCTTTTTTGCTTGAGGGGCGTGAGCGGGACGAAGTCGCCCTCGATGGGGAAGCCGGTTTCCTCAGTGAATTCGCGGCGTGCGGCGGCCAGCGGGTCTTCGGTGGGGTCGAATTCGCCCTTGGGAATAGACCAGGCTCCTTCGTCTTTCTTCGCCCAAAATGGACCACCAGGGTGGACGAGAAAGACTTCGAGTCCGTGATGGTTCCGATATAGCAGCAGACCGCTAGAGACTTTCAAGCACGTCCCGCACTTTTTGCGCGTGTTTCACGCTGAAGTGAATTTCCTGAACCCCCGTATCGCGCACGACTTGAGCGGCGTTCGTCGCGTTGATGCCGCCCCCTGCGAGGATCCTGATGCGGCCGCGCGCCTGAAGGACGAGCTCTCTCACTTGGACCGATGTCAGCACGCGATCCACGCCCAATTTGATGAGCGTCTCCAACGCCACATCAAGGCGCGTACATGCTTCTATTGCCCGATGAAACGTGAATGACAGCGGGCGCGCTGCTTCGATCAGCTCGGCGACACGAGGTACATCGATCTCACCGTTTGGCGTCAAGGCTCCGCTGACGATTCCGCGCGCACCCGCAGCCTTCGCCCGCTCAATTTGAGCGAGCATCAGCCGATGCTCGTCATCTGTGTACACAAAATCGCCCGCGCGTGGGCGGATCAGCACAAAGATGGGGATAGACACGGCGGGGAGCCTGTCTAGAGGGGGTGTTGTGCCGCCCTGAGCGAGATTCGTGCACCACTCAATTCGGTGAGCACCGCCTTCCTGGGCGGCGAGGGCGGCGTCCAACGACTCAACGGCCGCTTCGACGAGCACCCGATGAGTATTGCAGGTCGTAGTTCAGCATGATCGTGCCGGTCTTCTTGAGCACTCGGCCGCTGGTCAACACGAGCTTGGCACCGGCCTTCGATTTCGGCAGCAACGGCAGCCCATCGCCCAGCAGCACCGGAATCAGCGCGACTTCGATGGCGTCGACGAGCTTCAGCTCGAGCATGCTGCGAAACAGCTCGCCGCCGCCCCAAAGCCAGATGTCTTTCCCCGGCGCTTGCTTGAGCTCGGTCACGGTCTTCGCGAGATCGTTCGATACGATCGCGCCCTTGGCTTCCTTCAGCGTCTTCGAGAACACGTACGTCTTCGGCTTGGGTAAGCCGTAGTCGCTGCCCTGGGCAGCCTCGTACGATTTGCGGCCCATCAACATGGCGTCATAGCGGCTGAACATCGCATTGAAATCGATTTCCGGATCCATCACGATCCAGTCGTAACCGCCGTTGGGATCGGCGATGTAGCCGTCCAGGCTCATGGCGCAGGAGAACCGCACGGTTCTCATCTGTGGACGGGCCCCAAGGTTTGATCGAGGAATCTGTTGATCGCCGGCACGCGATCCTGGAGCGCCGGGACGTGGCCCACGCCGGGGATCAGGATGAGCTGCTTGGGCTCGCGCAGCAGGTTCCACAGCGGCAAGGCGCGCGTCGGCCACGGATGCTCTTCATCCGCGTCGCCGTTCAGGAGCAGCTTGGGCGGCCGGATGTACGGGGCGAAGTTGATGCTCGACGCCGCAGGCAGCGTGGGCTGGAGCCGCTCGTCGATGCCGCCGCCGATCAGCACCACCGCCTTGAACCGGTCGTCGATCGCGGCGAGCGGCAGGCGCGAGCCCGCGCCCCAGCTGAGCGCGACGTAGGCGATCCGGCGTCTGTCGATGTCGTCGCGGGTTTCGAGATAGTCGACCGCGCGGCGCATTTCGGTCCCGTGCAGCACCATGAGATCGCGAAACCGCACCGACGGTGGCGCCGGTGGCTCCCAGCCCCCGCCAAACGCGCGCTCCGCGCTGCCCTTGAATACGATCGCGAACACCGCGCGGCCGGCCCGGATGTTGGGCCCGACGGCCCACTCGACCTCTTCCGGCACCGTCCGAAGCCCAATGAACGCCGCGGTGCTCGCGAGATACACCATCGTCTGGTAGGGCGCGGTCGCTTGCTTGGGGATGTAGAGGTAGCCGAACGCGGTGTCATGATCGAGCGCGACGTAGGAAATCTTGTAGCGCGTCCAGTCCGGCGCGTCGACGGTCTGCAACACCTGCGGGTCGAGCGGCCGCGGGTCGTAGCGATAGTGCGCGAGCAACCCCTGGAATTCCGCCGGCCCGACGGCGGTGTACACGGGTGTGCGATCGACGGACGGGATCCGGAATGCGCCCTGGTCATTGCTGCTCGGCTTGGCCGTGCGCGCGCAACGGAAGCCGAGGGCCGCGGATGCCGTGCCGGGATCGTGGGCACCATAGGTGCCGTACATGTAGGCAAGATCCTCCCACGACCCCCCCGTCACGCCGCGCCCGTTGAGCAGTGGATTCGCCGTCCACTCCTTTACGTTGCCGGCCATGTTGTACGCACCATAGGTGCTGATGCCGAACGGGTAGGCATCGACCGGGGCGGGGCCCGTCCCGCCAAAGTTCGCCCGCACGTTGGTCGCGTCGCCGGGGCGGGAATAGCCCCAGGGCATCGACAGCCCTTCGCCTGTCGCAACCAGTCCGTTGCGCGCCGCCTTCTCCCATTCGAGGATCGTCGGCAAGCGCTTGCCGTGCGCCGCGCAGAACGCGCTCGCTTCGGTCCAGCTCACGCCCGTCACCGGGTAGCGGGCGCGGTCTTGCGGATACTCCTGGGCAGTCCAGCCACGCGGCCCCGGCATTCCCGTACGGTCCACGAACCCCTTTGGATAGCCGGCACGTGTTACGAAGCCGCGGTACTGCTCGTTGCTCACCTCGTACGCGTCGATGAAGTAATCGTCGAGCATGGCTTTCACGCCGAGCGGCATTTTGGGGCCGACAAGGGTGTAGTCGCCGCCGGGGACGAAGACCATGCCGGGCGGCACGCCGGAATCGGGTGCGAGCCGCACCTTGATCGTCACCGTCTCGCCGGTGCGCCAGCCGTTCTTGCGCGAGCGAGAACCGTGAGTGGCGCTGATGGTGGTGTAGGAGACAAAGCCCGGCTTGGCGACGGTCACGCGATAATCGGCTCGCGGCAGGCGACGCGGTGCGACGGGTGTTTCGCCGAGCGCAATGCTGTCGTCGGCACCGAAGCGGCGCGCGTAGACTGTGGCACCAGCGGGCTCGCTCGACACGCCGATGATGTCGGCGACCTTGGGGCCGAGGCGCGCGACGGCGCTGTCGCCGGGGAGCGCTTGCTCGGCTTTCTCGAACGCCTCATATGCTTCGACATAGCGTGCCGAGTCGACGAGTGCGGTCGCGCGCGCCAGCTGGCGCTGGCCGCGCTCCGATTTGCGCCGTCCCATTCCAGGCACGATCGCGAGAATGGCCGCGAGGATCGCGATCGCAGCAAGCACAGGTGGGCGCAGGAGATTGCGGTAGCCGCTGACCGCTGCGCGTTCGACGCTCGGTCGCGGCAGCGCCGCGGCAAACTCGGCAATGCTGGCGAACCGTTTCTCGGGCTCGAGGCTCAACGCGCGAT
>DASTDR010000387.1:0-2284 GCA_035710265.1 Gemmatimonadales bacterium
ACTGTTTGTCGTAGAGGCGGGGTCCGCAGTGGTATTGCCGTAGAGGCGGGTCTTCAGACCCGCCTGGTGCCTGGCGCACCCCGGCGACGAGCGCGTACAATGAATGGAGCGTGCCGGCGGTGCGGCCGGTGCGCGGCGCGACTCAGACCGAGGGGGCGAAATTGGCTTCGACGGGGGCATGAGATCGCGGGATGCATGCCGAGCCCCATTGACTCGTTAATCCGGTGGACAATCCGTTAACTGCGGACAATCAGTACGCTCTCGCTGCTTAATTAAGCAGTGACGTTCGCCTTGACCTCGCCTGGTGGTTGAGGGTCGAACGCCATTAAACAGGCTGGTGGCCACGCGGCGCCTCGGCGCGTGGCCGCGAGATTTTCCGAGGCTGGTGTCCGGCGGTTTTGGCCGCATCCTCACGCCGGGCACGAGACCACAGATGCGGACACGCATGTAGAGTCCCACGACGACGTGCTTTCGGACGCGGGTTCGACTCCCGCCGCCTCCACCAACCTTCGCGCATGAATGCAGGCGAAGGTTGCCCGCCGTAGCCTTCGGCGAAGGCGGGCCTGCTCAGTACGCCCGCGCTTCGGTTGGCAAGCCATCGGCCTCGGCCTCGCCCGACCGGCTCGACTCCCGCCTCCATATCCTTCTCCTTCAACCATTTAATCCGACGCGTTCTGTTCCCCGGAGCCGTCGCGACTCCGGGGAGTCGGCGGCCCTACCGATCTTGAGCTGGCTGGCCCACCAAGTCCGATCTGCGGGTCGGATGTTCGGTTGACGCTCTGATTCCGTTACTACCGATCGTAGGAGTTCCCCAGCTCGAGTAGCGGACCCCTGCGCAAAGGATCGTCATGCATTCCAGATGGTTCCTGGTGCTCGCGTTGTTTGCGTTCATGCCGTCACCGGTGTCACTTCTCGCACAGGAGCCTCCGCCGGCGGCGGATGCGCAAGAGGATGAAGCAGGCGGCGAGACGCCCGCGCCCACCGCCGACCAGTCCGCCGACGATGTCCCCGGCGTTCAGATTCCGGTCTCGCTTACGAACGGTGTCTTCCAGCGCCGCCTGCCGTTCGATGTCCCGTTTTACGTTCGAGGAGCGGCGCCCACGTTCGCCAACCAGATGACGCTTTCCGTGTACTGGGTCGGCCGCCGCTCGACCCTGACCGACGTCGCGACGGCGATGCGTGCAACGCAAAGCTGTGAGCCCGCCGCCGGCGCCGATGTTCGCCGGGTCTCGAGATCTACATGGCGGCGTAGCGACAAGGCTCAACAATTCCTCATGCTCGTCGATGCGCTCGCGCCCCAGCGCTACTACGTCTTCTGCTTCCTGATGGCCGGCCCGGTGCCGTTCTCCGAAATCGCAGCGCCGGTCCGTGCAAATCTGGCCGAGGCAACGTTCCTGGTGCTGGGAAAGGACGACCCTGGTGACCTGAGACTTCCCCTGGCCAGGAACTTTCATACGAGGCTGGCGGAATTCATCGCAAAGCTCGGAGCGGGCCGCGAAGTCCAGGGAGTCATTCCGGCGGGGAATCTGTTTTCCAGTGACACACCGATCGAAAGAAACTCGCGATTCGTTGTGCTCATGGCAGCGCTCCAAGATCCATATCAGGAGATGGGCCGGATTCGCGCCAACTACACCACGCGCCTGAGCGACCTGCAGGCGGCAGTCAAGACCGGTAGTGCAGCTGCCCCGAAATTCCTCACCGAGTCGGTTCTCGCTGTCCTTCCAACTGATGCGAATCAGCTGCCCGACCGGAACGAGGCGCTCCGGAACGCTTCACCGTTTGTGGTCTCGCCATTCGAGTTCTCAGAAGCTCGCGCAATGATCGAGGACGCCATCAAGGAGGCTGACACCGCCAAAGACGAGGCGGCAGCGAAAGTGCTCAGGGACATCCGCCGTCACCTCAATGCACTCTCGGACTTCGGCCGGACATACGGGATTGAGTACGAGAGCGTTCGCGATGCCACGCAACAGATTCTCGATCACGTCGCGCTCGAGGCGCGTGAAGTCCGTGTGGGCTTCGGATCCAGCGTGCTCACGGCCGACATGAATCGAAATGCATATGTCAGCCTCGATCTAGGACTGGCCTACGCGTGGGACCTGCAGAACATGGTGTTCTATGCCGGCACGAACATCTACTTCCGGCCGATCAACAAAAACGCTCCCCTGGGTCGCAACTTCTGGCGCCGCTTCGCGCTCACCATCGGGATCACGACGTCCGTCGAGGATGATAGCCGCCGGGCTGGCGACCTTCGAACGTCTGCCGACGAGAATGGAACGAATTCCTT
>DASTDR010000388.1:0-10263 GCA_035710265.1 Gemmatimonadales bacterium
CCCGAGCGACAGGAAGGCGCTGTGAATGTCGAGCCGCCCCGCGTTGGGATCACGAAACTCCGGCAGGAGGATGGGGCCGACGATGAGCAGGAGCACCATGACCGGCACGCTGATCAGAAATACCGAGCCCCACCAGAAGTACTCGAGCACGATTCCACCCAGCAGCGGGCCGATCGCGGCGCCAACCGAATAGCTCGTGACCCAGACGCCGATCGCGAACGTGCGCTGATTCGGATCGAGGAACATGTTGCGAATCAGGGACAGCGTGGACGGAGCGAGCGTGGCGCCCGCCAGCCCCAGAAGCGCGCGGGTCGCAATCAACATCTCGGCGCTGGTGGAAAACGCGGCGAGGATCGATCCAATCCCGAACGCGGCGGCGCCGATCATCAACAGCCGGCGCCGGCCGATCCGGTCTCCCAACGTCCCCATCGTGATCAGCGAGCCGGCGACGAGAAAACCGTAGATGTCGATGATCCACAGCAGTTGCGCGGCGCTCGGCCGCAGCGCCACGCTCAGGTGCGGGACTGCGAGATTCAGCACCGTCAAATCCATCGAGTACAGCAGGCAGGGCAGGGCAATCACCGCGAGCCCAATCCACTCGCGGCGCGTCGCCTTCTGGCCTGGTGCAGTGCTCGCGCTCATAGGTCCTCAAAATTATATCTCAGCATGCTCGGTTCCCTGTTGCTGCTCCTTCAGGCGGTGCCGCCGGCGCCGCCGCAGCCGAAACGAAACGTCCCCGACTCCGGCGTCATCGCCACCACCGCGCAGGTCACCCCCGCCGGCGTGCAGAGCGTGTTCGACGCGCGGGTGACCGGTGTCCGCTTCGGCAAGCGGCCCGGCGAAATCTGGGTCTCGGTCAACTGGGCCGCCTACCGGCTCGATTGGCGCGACAACGCGATGCTCGCGAGCGCGCGGCTTCCAGACCGCGCCGGTGTGCAGGGCGTCGCCGTGGATCCCGTCACCGGGCGCGCGATCGTGTCCGCCGTCGGCAAGACCTTCTCCTTCGACTCGAGTGGCGCGGCCCCCCCCCGGCTCACGTGGTCGCTCGGCTCGCACATGGCTGGGGGTGTGGCGGTCGCGGCGCGTGCCAACGCCTCCGGCCGGCGCGTCGCCGTCGTGCCGCTCCCGGCGAATGACTCGCTGGCGGTGATCGATGTCGACAGTGGCTCGCTGATCAAAATGATCCCGCTCGGCGTGCTGCCGGTCGCGGCCGCGATCAATGTGGACGGCTCCAGGGCCTGGGTCACGAACCTGGGCGGGCAGAAGCCCACAGCCCGGTCCCGCGCCGCCAAGCAGTGTTGCGATGCGTTCGCGGAGCTCGTGCGGGTGGATGCCCGCGGCATCGCCGAAGCGGGAGACGTCTCCGAAGTCGATCTGGTCGCCGGAGCCGTCCGCACCGTCATCACGGTGGGCCGGCATCCGACCGGCGTCGCGTGGGATGAGAAGCGCGGGCGCTTGTACGTCGCGAACGGCAACTCCGATACCGTGAGCGTCATCGATACCCGGGCGCGCACGCGGCTCCGGTCGATACCGATCGCGCCGTTTCGCGAGCACCGGATCGGGTTCGCCCCGACGGATGTCGAGGCATCGCCCGACGGGGCGACGCTCTACGTGACGCTCGGTGGACTCAATGCCGTCGGCGTGTATGCGCTGCCAGGCGGGCAGTTCCGCGGCCTGATTCCCACCGGCTGGTATCCGTCGAGCATCGACGTAAGCGCCGATGGGAAGACGCTTGCGGTCGGGACGCTGTTCGGCGTGGGCTCGGGGTCGGGGCGCACTTCGGGAATGGAGGGCAAGTACGTCCATTCCTACCGCGGATCGGTCAACGTGATCGCGGTGCCCACTGACGTGGAGCTCGCGGCGTACACCACGTCGGTCGCGCGCAATAACCGGCTCACGCTAGGCGCGCCCCAAGCGCCGCCCGCTGCCCGCAAGGTGGTCCCACGCGCCGTGCCGGAGCGCCCCGGCGAGCCGTCGCTGATCGAGCACGTCGTCTACATCATTCGCGAGAACCGCACCTACGATCAGGTGTTCGGCGACATGGGCCGCGGCGCGAGCGATTCGTCGCTGGTGCAGTACGGCCGCGATGTCACGCCGAATGCGCACGCGCTCGCCGACCAGTTCGTGCTGCTCGATCATTTTTTCGCCTCCGGCGGCAACTCCGCGGACGGCCACAACTGGCTCACGCAGGCCAACGAGACCGAGTACCCGATGTGGCCGCTGTATGAGGGCCGCAGCTACCCGTCCGAAGGGGTCGATCCGCTCGCGTATTCCTCGGGCGGCTTCCTGTGGGAAGTGGCGCAACAGAAGGGCAAGACTGTGAGCGTGTTCGGCGAGTATGCGCCTGCCCCGCAGAGCGACAGCGCCTCGGTGCGCGCTTCGCTGCTCGCGCAGTACCGCGACTCCCAGCCCCATGATCCGGCCTACTTCCGCGCGTACATGGCCAAGCGCTACAACACGCGTTCCGACATTCCCTCGCTCGACCGCGTGCTGGTACGCGAGTATCCGGGGTGGACGCAGGAGAACCCGGACGTCGTGAAGGCCGACGTGTTTCTCGAGCATCTGCGCGAATGGGAAACGGCGGGCACGATGCCGAACCTCGTCATGGTCATTCTCCCCAGCGACCACACCCAGGGGACGAGTCCGGGCTGGTGCACCCCCAAGGCGTGCGTGGCGGACAACGATCTCGCGATGGGCCGCATGGTCGAAGGGCTGTCGCACAGCTCGTTCTGGAAGAAGATGGCCATTCTCATCGTCGAGGACGACGCGCAGAACGGCGTCGATCATATCGACGGGCATCGGACCGTGGCGCTCGTCGCGAGTCCGTATGCCAGGCGGGGCGCGCTCGACCAGACGTTTTACGCGCAGCCCAGCATGGTCAAGACGATCGAGCTGATGCTCGGCCTGCCGGCGCTGAGCCTGTTCGACCTGGTGGCCACCGACATGCGGGCGAGCTTCATCGGCCCGGATGAATCCCCGGACTTCACGCCGTTTACCGCGCTGATCCCCAAGCAATCGTTGTACGAAGTAAACCAGCGAGTCGGCTCGATTACGGGGCCGCATGCGGAGGAGCGGCGCCGTGCCGCGCTCGCCTCGGCGCGGATGAAATTCAATGCGCCCGACGCTGCCCCCTCGGATCTGCTCAACCGGATTCTGTGGCATGACGCGCGCGGGTGGGACAAGCCGTTCCCCGGCGTCAAGCGCTCGCTCTTTTTCCCGATGGCCGTGGATATCGCCGACGAAGACCGCGATGACCGTTAGTCGGCGCGAGTTCGCGCTGACGACGCTCGCGCTGGCCGGGGTGCGGCTCAGGGACGCACCGGCGCCATATGGTCCAGTGCCGTCGGCGCGCCAGCTATCGTGGCATGAATTGGAGTTCTACGGTTTCCTGCATTTCACGATCAACACGTTCACCAACCGCGAGTGGGGCTACGGCGATGAATCACCGACGCTGTTCGCTCCCACAGACTTCGACGCCGATCAAGTCGTGGAGGCGGCGCGCAACGGCGGAATGAAAGGACTCATTCTCACCTGCAAGCATCACGACGGGTTCTGCTTGTGGCCGTCACGCCATACGGAGCACCGGGTCAGCACTCGAGACTATGTGAAGGAAATCTCGGACGCGTGCGCGCGCGCGGGCGTGAAGTTCGGCGTGTATCTGTCGCCGTGGGATCGCCATCGCCAGGACTATGGCCGGCCCGAGTACATCACGTACTACCGCAATCAACTGCGCGAGCTGCTCACCGGATACGGACCGGTGTTCGAGATCTTCTTGGACGGCGCGAATGGCGGCGACGGTTATTACGGCGGGGCGTACGAGCGGCGCGAGATCGACAATCGCACGTACTACGACTGGCCGAATACGTGGCAACTGGTGCGCGACCTGCAGCCGGACACGGTGCTGTTCAGCGATGCCGGGCCCGACATTCGCTGGGTTGGGAATGAGAACGGGATCGCGGGTGAAACGTGCTGGGCGACGCAGAACAGCGCCGACTTCGCGCCGGGACGTGCCGACGTGACGCGCCTGAACAGCGGCGATCGGCCTGGAACGCACTGGGTTCCCGCCGAGTGCGACGTTTCGATCAGACCGGGCTGGTTTTATCACAAGCACGAGGACGAACAGGTCAAGACACCGGAGCAATTGGTCGACCTGTATTACAAGTCGGTCGGTCGAGGCGCCTCGTTCCTGCTGAACCTGCCGCCGGATCGCCGCGGCCGGATTCACGAAAACGACGTCGCGGCGCTGCGCGGGTTCAAGCGCTACATCGACCAGACCTTCGCGACGAATCTGGCGAGCACGGCGCGCGTGAGCGCCAGCAACACACGCGCCGGGTACTCGGCCGCGAACGTCATCGATGGAAAGCGAGACAGCTATTGGGCGAGCGAGGATGCCGTGAAGATGCCCACGCTCACGCTCGATTTCGATCGGGAAGTCCGATTCAACGTCGTCCGGCTGCGCGAGTACCTCCCGCTCGGCCAGCGCGTCGAAGCAATCGCTGTCGATACGTGGCAATCGGGGCGGTGGGCACCCTTTGGCAGGGCGACGAGTATCGGAAGCTGTCGCTTGATCCGCGGATCGCGCGCGAAAACGAACCGCGTGCGCGTAAGAGTGGTACAGGCGGCCGTGTGCCCGGCAATCTCCGAAATCGCATTGTTTGCCGAGGGTTAGCTACTCCCCCTCTCCAGGACAAATCCAAGATCTTCGATATGAAGGAGAGATAGGACGGGCTCCCACGCCACTTGATATATGCCCATATGGGTATATGTTGTCCTCATGGCCAGAGCAGCCACGACCACAGACGCGTTCAACGCGGTCGCCGAGCCCCGCCGCCGGGAGATCCTCGATCTCCTCGCCAAGGGCGAACGGCCGGTGAACGACATGGTGCAGCGGCTGCGGCTGAGCCAACCACAGGTGTCCAAGCACCTGCGCGTCCTACGGGAAGTCGGGCTCGTCGAAGTGCGTGAGGACGGGCGTCATCGGCTCTACCGCCTGAACGGCCGGCCGCTCAAATCAATCCACGCATGGGTCAAGAATTACGAGCAGGCGTGGAACGAGCGGTTCGACCGGCTGGACGAGGTGCTGGACGAACTCAAACGAGAGGAAGACTCAGATGGTGGACGTCGTGAGTAAGAACCGCGCCGTGGTGAGCTTGCCCACGGATACGCAGATCCTGATCGAGCGCGACTTTGCCGCGCCCAGACATCTCGTCTACAAGGCCATCACGACCCCTGAGCTGGTGAGCAAATGGTGGATCGGCCAGCGCGGCGCGATGCAGTCGGCGGAGATCGACCTGCGCGTGGGCGGCCGGTGGCGCTACGTCATGATCGCGCACGGCAGTTTCGAAGTCGCCTTCCACGGCGAGTATCGCGAGATCGTCCCGAATGAGCGCCTCGTCTCGACCGAGTGCTACGAGGGCATCCCAGACCCCGATGATCATCCTACGGTGAACACGGTGACGCTCGAGCAGGTCGGTGACGTCACCAAGATGCGCGTGCTCGTGCAATGCGAAAGCAAAGAGCAGCGCGATGCGATCATCAACTCGGGGATGGAAGGCGGCATGCAGGAGGCGTACGACCTGCTCGAGGAAGTCGCGATCGGGCTGCGGTAACGCGGACCTGCTTAGCGGCGGCGGCCGCCTCCCATGGCGCGGCCGCTGCTCCCGCCCCGGAAGCCACCGAAGCTCCTGCGTCCACCCCCGAAGCTCCTGGAGATACTGCGGCCGCTGCCGCCTGCGCTGGGTCTCGGACTGACCGACGGGCGTGACTGCGTGCCGCGCGGAGCGACAGCGGGCCGGCTCCGTGGCGCCGCGTTGCGCGGCTCGACTCGCCGCGTCGGCATCCCGCGCGGCTGAACGCTGCGCCGGCGATCGTCGACGCCGGCGAAGCCGGCGCTGCGTACGCGCGGCTGCGTGGGCTCGAATCGCGGAAGATTCGGCTCTTTACGGTTGAATTCGCCGAAGCTCGCGGTGGAATAGGAGTAGCCCCAGCGGTACGGATAATTCGGATACGCGTAGGCGACACCGCCATACCAGAACGGGTCATAGCAGAACGGAGCGCAGAACGGATAGCCGTACGCGACTCCGAAGCCGAAGGGATAGGACCCAAACCCGAAGTGAACACCCACGTGCGCGTGGCCATACCCGTGGCCATATCCATGATCAGAGGCGTAAGCCGCGCTGCCCACGAAATACGTGGTGTAGTCGTAGTCGTACTCGTTATCGCGCGCCATGTTGTTCACAATTTCGAGCAACCCGGCGAGCGGATCGTCCTTCACCTGTTCATCAGGGCCGCCGAGCGCCAGAAAATCCCAGTGCCCGTTGCGGGTGAGCTCATCGAAATTGAACGGATCGAGCGAGAAGGCGGCGAGGACCGTGCCGGAACCCTCAGCGTCCATCTGCAGCGCGTCGCGATCGGAGCGGCTGCGGAGCTCCAGGTCCTTCCCACCGCGCACGAAGTTGTCGGCATCGGGATCGATCGGGAACAACACCCGCACCCGTCCCTGCGGATCCGCGTGCAGGATGACCAAAAAGCCATCGCGCGCGGTCCTGACGTAGACACGCGCGCGATCGCCAATCTCGAGTTGTTCGTGGTTCAGCCGAATGCGGACCGGTGCATCATCGGTTGGACCAACAAGCGCAGCAGCCAGCAACAGCGGGACCATCATACCGCAATATACCCACGATTGCGGAGCCTGTCAGCGCGTTGGGCGGAGGTCCCCAGCTCTGAATTTCAGCGCGACCGTTCCGCGCGTTCTGTCGACCTGGAGCCCCAGATCTCTGAATGTCGCCGTCGCGCCCGTGCCTGGATCCTCGGCACGCACCGTCGAATTCTGAAACAGCAGATAGAAGCCGATCGGCATCCGCACGGCCCCGGCTGGAACGGTGCAGTTACACGCCACTGCGCCGGCCAGCCCCGCATTGACCGTGATCGTGATGGGCCGGCCCGTTTCATTAGTAATGAGTGGCTCGAAGTAGGCCTGGGTCCCGGGCTGCGGTGTCGCGCGGACCGTGCCACGGCGCACCGTCAGCATCTGCCCGAGGGGCAATCCGAGCTCCCGGGAACCTGCGCGCGGCCGGACCACCCGCCACGTGATGCTCCCCGGCTCGAGCGAAATCTTTTCTCCTGGCGGAATTCGCCACGTCACTTGGCCCGCCTGAACCGTCACGGTGTCGGCCAGCGCGTTCTCGAACGTAGGCTTTGGTTCAAGGAGGAAGAACGCACTCGCCCCCAGTCCGAGAACTGCCAAGATCACACCAGCCACCAGGAGGATGCGCCGCCGACCGGCCGACCGGCCGACCGGCCGCCTGGCCGTCACCTTCGTTGCGCCACTCACCAGCAGCTCCGTGGCCGCCTGCGCCGCCGTGGTTCTCGAGCGCATCGTGCCCGGCTGCTTCTCGAGCGCGGTTATGACCTCGGCGGCGGAGCGGTACCGGTCTTTCGGCTGCTTTGCCAGGCAGCGCAGGATCACGTCCGATAGCTCGCGGGGGACGCTGGGATTCACCGCGTGCGCCGCCGGCGGCGGATCGGCGATGTGCTTGCCCACCACCTGCTGCGACGACTCACCATCGAAGGGAGGTGCACCGGTCACCATCTGGAAGAGCACGCAGCCCAGCGAGTAGAGATCGGATGCTGGTCCGAGATTCGGATCGCCGAGCGCTTGCTCGGGGCTCATGTAGTGCGGCGTCCCGATGACGAGGCCGGTTTGCGTCAATCCTGCCCCTGCTTCGCTGTCGAGCCGGCGCGCGATCCCGAAATCGACCAGCAGCGGCCGCCCGCGCGCCACGTCGAGCATGATGTTGTCGGGTTTGATGTCGCGGTGCAGCAGCCCGGCTTTATGCGCGTGATCCAGCGCATCGAGAATCGGAATGATGATCGCGAGCGCGCGCTCGGCGGGCAGCGCGCCCCCCCCGCCCCCCCCGCCCCCCCCCGAGCGCTTCAGCAGCTCACCCAGCGACATGCCGTCGACGAACGGCATTGCGTAGTAGACCAGCCCTTCGCCGCCGCCGACGAAGTGAATCGGGAGGATGTTGGGATGCTCGAGCTTGGCCGCGGCGCGGGTCTCGCGCTGGAAGCGCTCGATCATGCCCGAGGTCCAGGCCACGTCGGGCCGCAGCACCTTCACCGCGAGCCGCCGCTCGAGGTCCTTGTCCCACACCTCGTAGACATCGGCAAAGCCCCCGGACCCGACCAGACGCTTCACCTCGTACTTGGCACCCAGGGCGAGCGCGAGGCTGGAAAAGGTGGCGGAGACCTGGTCAGGCATCGGGGCCAACTATAACACAGACACCTGAGGGGACCAAAATGGTTCCAAGAACCCTAGGTTGTGACATTTCTCACCGTGGCGGACCGGTATTGGTCCCATGTTGTAGCCCCAGAAAGTCCCCGACTCCGAACCCAAGCTTGGAGAAGCACGCCCCATGAAGGCCGTTCGTGCTCTCGCGGTCCTAGTCGCGATTTGTCTCGTCGCGCAGTCGTGCAGCGAACCTCCCGCTTCGCCGACCGTTCCTTCACTCCAGGCAGATCGTGAGTCGGGGTCTCTCCTCGAGTCGACCCTCCTGCTGAAGTGCTCTGAACTCCCATTCGCTGCCGAGACGAAATGGATTGGTCGCAACGGCGGCACACTCACCGCGGGTCCGCACACGCTGACCATTCCGCCCGGCGCGCTCGACGACTGGACCCGGATCACGATGAGCGCCCCCACGGGGTACGGCATCAACGCGGTGCATTTCGAGCCGGATGGGCTCCGGTTCGAGCGACCCGCCGCGCTGACGATGAGCTATTCGAACTGCAATCTGCTCGGAAAGCTCCTGCCCAAGCGCATCGCATACACCGACGACGACTACGAGAAGATCTATTACTTCCTGCAGTCGCTGGACAACATCCTCAGCAAACGCGTTACCGGCCGCATCGACCACTTCTCGGACTACGTCGTCGCGTGGTAATCCGCTCCGCCCGCTCCGCTTCCGATCTGCTCCACGAGGCCCGTAGCCGGGAGCGGAGCGCCTGCATCCCTGAAGCGATCCAGCTGTACGAGGCCGCGATTGCGACAGCGGAGCGCATGGGAGAGCAACCGATTCTCGCCGAGGCACTGCGCCGCCTCGCTGTCGTCTATCACCATCGCAACGATTCGCCTCGCGCCCGCGAGCTGTGCACCCGCAGTTACCACATCGCCGCCGACATCAAGAACGACGTCCTCGCAGCCGAAGCGCTCAACACCATGGGCGGCCTTGCGCTGCGCACCGGGGCCATGGCCGAAGCCCGCACCCACTTTCTCCGTGCGCTCGACCTCGGCGGTCAGGCCCGCGAGCTGCTCGCCCGGATCGAGCAGAACCTCGGAATCCTCGCCAACATTCACGGCGACCTCTCGACCGCCGTCTCGCACTACGAAGCATCCGTCGCAGCCCACCTCGACACGAACAATGAGCATGGTTGCGCGACGGCTTACGTCAACCTCGGCATCGCCCACGTCGACCTGAAGCAATACGACAAAGCGGAAGAGTACTTCACCAAGAGCTCCGAGATCGCCGAGCGCGCGGGGGACGCGCACCTCCAGGGTATGTGCCTCGTGAACCACGCCGAGGCGCACTATGCGCGCGCGCACTATGAAGACGCACGGCGCAACGCCGAGGCCGCCCTCGCGATCTTCGACCAGCTCGACTCACGCGCCGATAAGTCCGAAGCCTACAAGATGATCGGGATGGTGTATCGCGATACCGGCCGGCCGGCGCTCGCCGAGTCGCGGTTGCGCACGGCGATCGAGCTGGCGGTGAGCGCCGGCTCGGTGCTGAACGAGGCTGAAGCCTCGCGCGAGCTGGCGCTGTTGATGCAGGGCATGGGTCGGAACCAGGATGCGCTCTCCCTACTGAACAACGCGCACCGCCTGTTTCGCCGGCTCGATGCCCGCATCGACCTGGTGTACGTGGGCGGCAAGGTCTCCGAGCTCGAGACGACGTACTTCGACGTCGTGCGCGAGTGGGGTCAGTCGATGGAATCGGCGGATAGCTACACGTTCGGTCACTGCGAGCGCGTGGCGCAGCGCGCCCGCGCCGTCGCGCGCGCGCTCGAGCTCGATGAGACCGATCAGACCACGATCCGCCTGGGCGCCTACCTGCACGACCTCGGCAAGGTCCGCGTGCCGCACGAAATCCTCAACAAGCCGGGCCCCCTGACCCGTGAGGAGTTCGAGGTCGTCCATATGCATCCGATCTGGGGCCTCGAGCTGCTCGCCGCGGTCGAATTTCCCTGGGATCTGAAGCCGATCAT
>DASTDR010000389.1:0-11407 GCA_035710265.1 Gemmatimonadales bacterium
CCGGGCGCGCGCGCCAGATCGGTCGATGCGGCGATGATCGACAACGCGAACGGCAGGTTGCTCCGAAAGACTTGCGCCACGCGGGCGCTGTCGTCGGGGAACTCGAAGCCGTAATAGCCGGCGTCGGCACAGCAGCCGCTCGTCAGCTCCACGGTGAATGCGATCGTCCCGTGCGCGCGGTATGCCCAATCGGTGTACTCGCCGTTCGTGGGATAAAGGCTCCAGCCCGGGCCCGGGTGATAACGGTCGATCGAGGACTCGGTCACGAGATCCAGAATCGTGGGGGCGAGGTCGGTGCCGGCGAGCGCTTGAAAGCGCGACAAGTCGGGCGCCAGCAACCCCGACCGAAACCCCCACGGATACAGGATCAGCCCACTGTAGCTGTGGTAGGACACCGCGAGCACCGGCGGATGCGCGGCGTGGAACGCGATGATCGCCTGGGTTTCGAGCTCCGATCCCGCGCTCGATCCGCGGTAGGTCTCCGCGAACTGCGTCCCGCTCGAGCCGCGATCATCCACGCCCCAGAACGCCGGGTAATTGCGGTTCGGATCCACGCCGACACTGCCGCCGGAATTCGGCCGCCGATTCTTTCGCCAGTAGCGGTCGGTCGTGAAGGTGTACTGGTACCCGTCGGGATTCTGGACAGGGATGACCCAAACATCATGGGTGGCCAGCGTCGCGCCGGCGGAATCCGCGAGCCAGCGAATCAGATCGAGCGCCACGGCGGTCGAGATCCATTCCCGCGCGTGGTGCGTCGCAAGAAACAGGACATTGGGGCGCTGGGGCGCATCGTCGGGCGGCCCGATTTTGACCGCGAGGATCGGCCGACCTTCCTGGGATGCGCCGATCGAATCGACATGGATCAGCGTGTCGGCCGCCGCCCAGGCGGCGAGCGTAGCCCGAATCCCATCGCCGGGACGATCGAACGATCGGAACATGCGGAACGTGTCCGCGGCCGCGCCCGTGGTCACGCGCGCCGCCCCCTCTACACGGTCGGTTCTGTAGCCGCGCTGAGCGAGGAGCGGCTCCGTTTCCCGCGACACGACGATGACGGCGCGCAGCACGCCGTTGAGCGAGCGCACGCCGGCCACTTCAAATCCAAGCCCGGCGAGCGAGTCGAGTGCGGCGCGGCCCGAAATGGAGACTTCGACCGGCCGCAGCTGCGCGCGTGCCGGTCCGAGAATGCCAAGCAGGAGGGCTAGAAGCCCAGCAGCGCCGCGAGCCATGGAGGAGCGGCGACGTATCCGCCCAGGAGAAGCCCGAGCCACAGGAGCAGCCCGGCAACGGGGACCCACGCCGCAATCACGGGCCACAGCTTTGGCCGCCACGCGGCCAGCGCGTCGATCTCCGGCTGCCAGCGCGCGTGCTCCTCCTCGACTTCGAATTCGAGCGCGAGCCAGGCCGCCTCGAGCCGGCGCGCTACCGTGCGCAGCGCGTCCTGCCAGTCGGCATGCGCGTCCTTTTCCAGCACCGACGCGTCGGCCGCGCGCCGACTCGCCGTCTCGAGCTCGTCCAACGCCGCCACGAAGGTGCCCCCGCCCGTGCCCAGGCGCGCCGCGATCGCGCGCTTCTCCGCGTTGTTGAGCAGGAGACGGCGCGCGCGCCGGCGCGGGAGCCGCACGCGTTGCGCGGTGCGGGTGAACTCGGCGTCGAGCGCATCGGCGACGCGGCTCGCGGCCCGGCGCACCGCATGGTCCCAGGCCGCGGCCCAGGCGCGCCGCCCCGTCGTCTCGAGCACCCGCGCGCGGTCGTCGCTCCCGGTGCCTTTCTCGCCCTCGCGGGCCGCCGCCGCGCGGCCCTCGCCGCCCAGCTCCAGGACGCGCGTGGCGAGCTCCTCGCGAATGTCGTCGAGCGGCACCCACGGCTCGTGCTGGCGCCGCGGCACGATGATTCGGCCCAGCGACGGCGCCAGCTCGGGCACCCGCAACGGCATGAGCAGCTTCATGCGCGCCGGCTCACCCGCGCGACGCGCCCGGTGCGCGCTTCATATGCTTTCGTGAAGTAGGGGAGCGACTCGGGGAGGAACGCATCGCGCCGCATCCCCGTCGCGCCGATTGCCTGCTCGATGTTCTCCGGCGCGCCTTCCACCTCCAGCAGGACGTCCATCGCGGGAAACCACTCGAGCCGCAGCATGGCATCGCACAGCCGATACTGCTCGATGGCGCGGTCGATTCGCAGAACGATCCTGTAACCGAGCCGGCGCAAGACGACGAGCGTCGCCTTCGGATCAGCGACCCGCGACTCCCATTCCTCCCGCGCCCGATACTCGCCCTTGCGATGCGCGGGACCCTTCCAGCCGAGCACGCCCCATTCCTGCGCGCGATCGGCCGGATGATAGACGCGGAGCCGAACCACTTCATCCCGTCGTCCCAGCCGGCCGCGCCGGTCGAAGCGCCGATCCATCATGGTGCCGCGATACACGAGCTCCGCGCCGGCATGCACGAGCGCCCGGCGCACTGCGTCGGGGTCATCGACGCGCGCCTTGAGCTCGAGCTCCTCACGCACCGCCGTCACGAGAGCAACGCTTGGAGGACCGCCGCTGTGTTTCCGAGATTGTCGAACGCGTAGGTCGCACCGGCTTCCCTGAGCGCCGCGGCGCTGTAAAACCCGGTGCCGACACCGACCGTGCGCGCGCTCATGGGCCGGGCACAGGCGACGTCGTCGGGTGTGTCGCCTACGACCACGATGTCGTCACCGCTAAAGCGCCTGCCGGTGCGTTGCTCGGCGCGCCCGGCGGCGATGGCGGGAAGATCGGGACGATGATGCGAATCGGATCCGAACGCGCCCACCGCGAACCGCGCCGGATCGAGTCCAGCCGAACGGAGCTTGAGGGCGGCGCCGTGCTGCACATTGCCCGTCAGCAGACCGACGAGGGCGCGGTTATCGGCCTCGTATGGCTCGAGCGCAGCCAACAGCTCCTTGATTCCTGGATACATCCTGGTCGCCTGCGTCGGCTTCGAGAGCTCGGCGGTGAGCAGCTCGACGTAACGCGTGCACACCGCGGTGATTCGATCTTCAGAATTGCACTCGGGATGCCCGGCGAGCTCCATCAGCTCGCGGACGATCTGCGGATCGGTCTTCCCGTCGAACCGATAACCCTCGATCGGGCCGGCGGTCCCCAATTCGTCGAGGAGCGCGCGATGAATGGCGCGCCGGCCCGCGCCGTTGGTCCACAGGAGGGTGCCGTCGATGTCGAAGAGAATCAGACGCATGGATAGAAATATGCTGTGGGATGTGGGGGGTGGGATGTGGTACCCCGCACACCCACATCCCACATCCCACGCCTTTCAAAGTCGTCGCACCCCTACCAGGCTCTCGCGCAAGCGTCTCATTCTCGGTTCATCACCAAACAAATGGTCACCGCCCACGCCGCCCCGGGAGAGCGCGGAATGCACGATGCGGCCGGCGCCCGCCCAGAGCGCGACGTGCGAGACGCGGCCGCGTTCGGCGAAGAACAGCAGGTCGCCGGCCTCATACCCTGCACCGTCCGATTTCAGCGGGATCTCCCGCCCCTGCGTGAATTGCTGGTCGCTATCGCGCGGCAATTGAATGCCGCGCGACCCGTAGACCGCCTGAACCAGCCCGGAACAGTCGATCCCCCATTCCGTACGGCCGCCCCAGAGATAGGGAGCGCCCCCGTACCACTTCTGCGCCAGCTCGGGCAGCGCGAGATGACGCGCTTCGACCCGGAGTTCCTGCTCGCGGCGCACGCTGCCGGCCGCGACAGCCCCGCGCGCGCCGTCGGCGAGCTCGACCACGCCTCGCTTCAGCGCCACGCGGCCACCGGTCGGCAGGCGGCGGCGTCCATTCGCCGTCACGATGTCCGCGCTCAGCGCTCGGGCCGTCGCGCGCTCGCGCCAATCAGCGGCCCAATCCACGGTACCCGTAGCCACGTAGCCGGCGGGGAGCCATGCGACGTATCCGTCCGTTGCGCGCACCCGCAGCCACTCTTCGCGCCGTTCGAGCACGTCGAGCGTCTCGCCGTGCAGCACCTCGCTCACGCGCGCGGCACTGAGCTGCGGCTCGCGCAGGAGCGGTGCGATGGCAGCCGTGACGATGGCGGCGCCGTCGACGACACTCTCGTCCGGAATGAGCATCACCTTGTCGACCAATCCCTCCTCACCGGCGAGCCGGCGCAGCGCGTCGCGCGCATCCCGGCTCGACGTGATTCCCGCCACACCCTTGGGCAACAACGACACCTCGAACACGCCGAGTCGGCCGTCCGGCACCCATCTGCGGCGAATGTCGTCGACGGCGCGCTCGACCTTATCCATGGCGCACGGCGCGCTCCACCGCTCGAGGGACGACCTGTGACGCGAGCGCCTCCACCTGCATCGGCGACTTTGGTTTCACCGTCGCCGTGCTCACGGCAAAGATGACGTCGCCGTCGAACAGCGTGCCGTACGGCGTGATGCGGCGCGCAATCGCATCGCTGGATGAATGCGCGAGCGCCTGGAGCTGGACCCGATCGATGTCGCCATTGGTCGCCACGACGGCGAGCGTGGTATTGCGGTTCAGTCGCTCCGGGTCGCCCAGGGGCGCGCCGCCCTGCGCGAGGTAGTCGAGGCTGTCGACGAATTTTCCGTCCGGCCCTCGTCCGGCGGCGATCAGCTCGCCGCTCGCGTTGCGGACATCACCCACGGCGTTCACCACGACGAGCGCCGACACGATCAGATCGCCGGCACGCCCGGACCAGGATCCGATGCCCGCCGGCACCATCTTCTCGAGCCCCGCGGCCTTGCCGCAGGTGGCTCCTCGACCGACGCCGACCAGCCCGTCCGGATAATCGGCGCTCGCGTCGTCGCACGCACGATACGCGTCGTCGGGACTCGGCCAACCCAACGGCTTGCCGGCATTGCCCAGGTCGAAGATCACGGCCGAGGGCACGATGGGAATCGTCCCCATGTCGCCCACCGGCAGACCACGGCCGCGTTCCCGTAGCCAGCGCATCACGCCGTCTGCGGCGCCCAAGCCAAGAGCGGACCCGCCGGTGAACAGAATGGCATCGATCCGCTCAACCAGGTGGCGCGGATCCATCACGTCGAGCTCCCGCGTGCCGGTCGCCCGTCCGCGCAGGCACACCGCCGCACGCAGCCCGGTTTCGGGCCCCAGGATCACGGTGCAGCCCGTGCCGTGGGCTTCGATGGTCGTATGGCCCACGGTAATCCCCGGCACCGCGGCGAGGTTCGATCGCGACGTGCTCATTGACGCGCCAAGATAACGTCCGCAACGTTGACGGCCATGACGGGCACTCCTCAGAGTACGACGGTTCTCGTGGTCGACGATGAAGACGGCATTCGGCAAGCGCTGACCCGGTTCCTCACTCGGCTCGGATACCAGGTGCAAACGGCGGCGAACGGGACCGAAGCGCTGGAGCGGCAGGGCGCGCATCATCCGCAGGCGATGCTGTGCGACATTCGAATGCCCGAGACGAGCGGGGTCGAGCTCTTGCCCAGGATGCTCGCGCGCGATCCTGACCTTGCGATCATCATGCTCACGGCGATCGACGAGCCGCGCACGGCGATCGAGTGCTTGAAGCTCGGCGCCCACGACTACCTCATCAAACCGGTCGATCTCGAGGAGCTCGAGGTGTCGCTGCAGCATGCGCTCCGCCAGCGGCAGCTGGAGGTCGACCGGCGCGAGCTGGAACAGTGGCTCGCCCGTGAAGTCGCGGTGCGCACGCGCGAGCTCGAGGAGCGCTCGACGGCAATCGAAGACATCGCGCTGGATGCGCTCGCTGCGGCAGGCGATTGGGAGGGTACGGATGCGGCGCTCGGCAAGCTGGCGGAAGAACTCGGCGCGCCGGTCGAGGAGCTGGCCGCCGAAGTAAAGCGGCGTCGAGCCTAGGCCTTCCCGGCCTTGGCTTTCTCCTCACACGCCTTGCAGCGGGTGACCCCCCGGAACGTGCAGATCAGACAAATGAAGGTCCCGCAGTCGGAGCAGGGATAGCCTTCGGACGCCCGCTCCTCGTTCCCGCAGGACCGGCAGATCATCCCGTCATGTTCTTTCAGCTTGGGCTTTTCCATAACTCCTAATCTTAGCGCCGCCGGGAACCACAGCTACTGAGCACGCCCGAATCGCAATTGGAAACCTCACGGGGTTATAAGGTTACAACGTATCCGAGGAGGCGTCAGGATGGCACTTTCGTTTGTCTGCCCAAATTGCCGTAAACGCGTGGACCCGATGTCCGGCAACGCCAGCATGTCGCCCGCCACAAAGCTGTGGCAACACCGCGACTGCGCGGCGCAACCCGAATCCAAACGCGAGGAACCCGCCCGTCCGAAAACGGAGCGTCGCAAGCGCCCGCGGCGCTAGAGGTTGAGACTGTAGGCTTTGATCTTGTTGATCAGGGTGGCGCGCGAAATCCCCAGCTCCAGCGCCGCCCTGGTGCGGTTCCCGCCATGATGCCGCAGCGTCCGCTCGATATGCTGTCGTTCCACTTCCGACAGTGACTGCGCCTGGTAGCGCCGGTCGGTGGTCGCGCGCTGCCGCAAATCGGCGGGCAAATGATCGATGCCGATCGCTGGCTGGCCGCGCGCGAGCATCATCGAGCGCTCGAGCACATTTCGGAGCTCGCGCACGTTGCCCGGCCAGGGCGCTGCCAGCAGCCGATCGAGCACATCACCGTTGCACTGCGTAGGACATCCCGGCAGCTGCGCTCTCAGGTCGGCGATGATGCGCGTGATCAGATCGAGCCGATCGTCGCGCGTGCGGTCGCGAACCGGCGGCAATCTCAGCGGCGTGACGTTGATCCGGGCGTAGAGATCCTCACGGAACCGGCCCGCGTCCACCTCACGCGCCAGGTCCCGATTTGTGGCGGTGACCAACCGGACGCTTGTGGCCGGGGCGCGCGTGGCGAGCAGCTCGAGGAGCGTGGCCTGTAGATCGAGCGCCAACTCTTCGATTCCATCGAGGAAGATCGTGCCGCCGTCCGCCAGCTCGAACACTCCGGCCAGTCCTTGCTCCGGCTCGAAGGACGGCCCTGCACCGGTGACCTCGACGAACGGACCGCTCGAGCGCTTCGAGCGGTTGTGAATCGCCCGGGCGACCCAGCCTTTTCCCGTCCCGCTCTCCCCCTGCAGCAACACCGGAGCCGGGTCGCTCGCCGCCAGAGCCTCGATCTGGCGCGCCAGTGAGCCCATCCCCTGCGCCGTCGCGAAATCGGTGACGAGCGTGATGATCATCGATGGGCCTGGAAGTCCGGACCAACCAGCACCGAAAGCCCGCGCGCCAGGAGCCGAGCTTCGAAGGGCGTCGTCCCGAAGACTTCGCCGTCGAGCTGGACCGGACGCGGCATCGCGCCCGGCAGCTCGATCCGGATGGTACGCCCGCGCGACCACCACACGCGCCGGCCCTTCGATTCGTTGCTGAACAGCAGCTCGAGGATTGCGGTCGCGCTCTCCAACGCGCCGTCCGCGCTCACCGCGACGACGTCGAACCAGCCGTCGTCCGGAACCAGGCCGTCTCGAATGCTCATGAACCCGGGGAGAAGCTTGCCGCAGTTCAACACGAGCAGCATCGCCGCGGGGATCTCGTGCACGGTGCCGTCGATTGTCACGCGATGCGGCAGGCTGCGCACACTCGACAAGCTCGTCAGCGCGCGCCCTAAATAGGCGCCGAACTTCCAGCGCCGCTTAGCCTGCAATCCCGTGTCCGCCATGAGCTGTGCGTCGAAGCCGGTGCCGGCGGCGACCGCGAAGTAGTGCGGACCGTCATCGCGGTCGACGACCCCGACGTCGATCTCGAGACGCCGTGCTTTCAGCAGCGCTCGCGCGGCGCCCGTCGCGGTACGCGGCAGGCGCAGATTGCCGGCGAGCAGATTGCCGGTTCCGCCGGGGAGCAATCCGAGCGCGACGCCGCTGCCGACGATTCCGGCCGCGACCTGCATCGCCGTTCCGTCGCCGCCGTGACTCACCATCACATCGAACCCCGCGCCACGCGCGTCCTCAGCAACCTGGCGGGCGTCGCCGGGACCCGCCGTCGTGTGCACGTCCACCGTCCAGCCGCCGCTCTGCAGAATGTCGCGGATACCGGCGACGGCTCGACTATGGGCCCGGGCCGCGAACGGATTGCTGATGAGGAGCGCGCGGGTCATCTCAGTAACGCCGCTCCCAGAAGAGATCGAAGCCGACCTGCTGCTTCAGGTCGCTCTGCAGCCGGTTCGGGTCGGCGAACGCGCAGTTCTGGACCGGCTCGAAGCTCGCTTCGGTGCGCCATTCCGGACTGAACCGGTATTGCACGGTCGCGCCCAGCATGTTCGTGAACTTGGTCTGGCGGCCGCTCTGGCGGCAGAAACCGGCGTTCAGAACGACGAAGGTCTTGTCGCCGATGGCCCAGCCGGCCGCCAGCTGGGCACCGGAGAACGGATTGCTGGGATCGCCGGGGCGGATCTCGAAGTAATCGAGCGGCACACCCAGGTCGGACACGATGGTGCGCTCCAACTCGCCCGCGAGCAGCGATGCGCCCACGTTCTGCAGGAAGGCCGCCTGGCCGCCACCCAGCTCGAACGTCGGCCTCCCCGTGATCAAATAGGACAACAGCTCGGCCTGCGAGTAATCGGCGCGATCGGCCGTCTCGGCCTCGAGCCGAAGCCGCGGCAGAAGCAGCGTTCCGCCGATATGGGCGATGACCGTGATGTCGGACGACTGCCCGGAGCTCGACCCTGGCAGCGGATGGACGATGTGCCTCGCCTCGATGTCGAGCTCGGCGTCGAGGTCCGGCGTCCCGAAGTAGCGCACGGTTCCTCTGGTCACGACGAATTCACGGGTCACAGGCCCCACGATCAACCGATAGGTCCCGCGCGGCGCCTGCATCGAGCCGCTGAGGAGGTAGTTACCCCCCGCCTTGTTCACCGTGATGGTGCCCTGGAGCTGGATGTTCGCTTCGTTGGACCGCAGCCACACGTCTTCCCCCATCGTGAGCTGCAGATCGCGCACCCGCAGGCTGTCGAAGAAGAGGCTCTGGAACTCCGGGCCGAGCCGTTGCTGCCGGATCAGCGACGTATCGATCAGATCCTGCACCCACGGTTCTTCGAGGTTGACGACGCGCTTGTTCACGAGATCGGCGAAATGGAGCACGCCCGAGGTCACCGTTCCGCGGCCGCTCAACGTTGCGCCGAATACCGGACCGGTGAGCGCGAGCTGACCGCTCGCCGTCACGCTGAGGTAGCCGCGCAGGTCCAGCGCCTTGAATTGGGCCGTCCTGATGTTCAGGGCCAGCACCGGTTTCGTCAGCCGCTCGAGGCGGAGGTATCCGTTCACCTGCGCGCGGCCGCGCTCGCTCACCGCCGTGATGCTGTCGATATGGATCGTATCGCCGCCCAGCGCGACGCTGCCGTTCAGATCGGTGTAACGCACGTTCAAAGCGGGGATGGTCGCGGCGGCGTTCCCGATGCGCAGTCCGCCACGCAGACGTGGCGCTTCCCAGGTGCCCCCGATCCCGACGTCGGCGCTGAACACGCCTTCGACCTGCCGCACCGTGGATGTCACCGCTGCGAGCACGCCGAGATCGACGTTGTCCGCCCGCGCCTGCACCGACAGCGAATCCGGCAATTGGCGCTGGGCGACCGGCACCAGGGCCAGATCGAGCGGCAGCCGCGCCGTGACGTTGAGAATCTGCTGGCCTTCGCGCCACAGGTGGACTTCGCCGTCCAACCACCGGTTGCGATAATCGACGATCCCGTCCATGAACGGCGCGCGGAACGAGCCGAACGAGGCATTGGAGAATGCGAACGACCCGGTGTAGGCGGGATTCGCGCGCGTGCCGCTCGCGGCGACGGCGGCAGTCACCGAGCCTGAGACGCCGACGGTGTCCTTTTGCATCAGGGCGTAGACCCCGGTCAGCGGGAAGCTGTCCAGGGACACGTGCGCGTTGATGAGGCCGCGCTCCGGCAGGTCTCCGGAGACTGTCACCCGCCCCGCGCCGCTCGAGTTTCGCAGGCTCACGGAATCGACATGCAGCACGACGTCGCCGAGCGCGACCGCGGTCGGCTTCTCGAGGAACCAGACGCCGCCGGGCAGCAGGACCGCGAGCGAGTCCACGGCCACGTGCTGCACGCCGCCGTCACCGTCCGGCCGCGTGTAGCGGCCGCCGGCGAGGAATGCACCCAGATCACCAACGCGCGAGCGCGCGAACCAGCGCAAGGAGTCCCTCGACCCGGAAACCCTGGCGGCGGCGGACCCGAATCCCTGGCGCCCGTAGGCGATGGAGTCGAACTCGGCCCGCACATCAAACCGCGGCGGCGCTGCCCGCGGCTCGTAGTCGGCCTGGACCGAGCCCCGCGTTACCTGCACGCCTCGCCACCGCAGGTCGGCCACGCGGGCATCCCCGCCGATCGAAAAGCCGTCGAGCGCTCCGTCCAGCGTGAGCCGCACGTGGGCTGAGCCGCGGAGTGCGTCTTCCGCGGTCGCACCGGTCACCGTGGGTCCGGCGATCCACGTCACGAGCGAGTCGAGCACGCTGAGGCTGTCGGCGGTGACGTCGAGCTGGAGGGTGCCGCGATCCGGCCGTTTCCAGCCGAGCTCGCCGCTCGCCAGGGTGAGCAGTCCCGGCTGGGTGACCCTCAGCGAGTCGACGCGCAGCCGGCCCTCGTCAAACCGGACCGCAGCGGCACCGCTATCGATGATCGTGCCTGAAAACAGGGACGGCCCGAGCGTCAGCGTCACCGCACCGCTCGGCGGCGTGACGCTGTCTGCGCCCATACTGCCGTGGGCGGTGAACGTCAGCCGAGAAGGCGGGCCGCGCCGAGCCAGCCAGCGCTGCAGGTTCAGATCGTAGGCCCGCAGCGTGAAGTCGCGCGCGCCCATGCTCGGATGAACGTTCTCGGCGCCGAGCATCAGCGTGCCGTCGCCGCGCACCACGCCACCGCCGCCGAGCATGTGCAAGTCGGCGTGCGTTTCGACACCACTCAGTGGACCTTGCAACTTGATCGTGCCGGCGAGCATTCCCTTCAACGGAAAGTCCTTCATACGGCTCGTGAGGCCTTCGAGCGAAAGCGAGTCGGTCTGCACGTCGCTGAAGACCGCGAGCACATCGCCGCGGAAATCGAGACCCATGACACCGCGCACGACGCTGACCGGGCGATCGGCATCGTGATGGCGCAGCGTGCCGCTGAACATCACGTTCTTGAGTGTACCGGTGAGCGTACCGGCCACGTCGAGCTCCCCCTGCAAGTCCACCGCGGGAACGAGCCGCCGGACGGTTCCGAGATCGATCCGGCCCGCCTCGATCGCGAACGGCTGAAATCCCAGGTCCTCGCCGACGCTCACTTCACCCTTGCCCTGGATCTGGGACTCCGGCCAGCCGGGAACCAGCGAATCGCGAAACGACCAGGCCGTTTCGATCCGCAGCGCGCTCATCGGCCCATCGACGATCGTCTGTCCGGTCAGACGACCGTGGAATGGCAGCG